>NZ_JBFNXQ010000229.1:0-668 GCF_041018925.1 Geodermatophilus maliterrae | reverse complement strand
GGTCAAGTCCCGTGGCGTGGTGTGTGACGGCGACCGCGTGATCTCCCAGATCGGTCAGGCGCTGAGCGCCGGGAGGGTCACCTCCTGGGTGGTGTCGGAGTCGGTGTCGTGGCCGGTGACGGGCCGGATGCGGCAGCGGGCGAGGACGTCGAGGCCGAGGTAGCGGCGGCCTTCGGTCCATTCGTCGTGCTGCTCGGCCAGCACGGCCCCGACGAGCCGGATGAGTGCGTCGCGGTCGGGGAAGATGCCGACCACGTCGGTGCGCCGGCGGATCTCCCGGTTGAGCCGCTCGTTGGGGTTGTTGCTCCAGATCTGCCGCCACACCTCTGTGGGGAAGGCGGTGAAGGCCAGCACGTCGGCCCGGGCGGCCTCCAGATGCTCGGCGACCTTCGGCAGCTTGTCGGCCAGGGCGTCCAGCACCCGGTCGAACTGGGCGTGCACCGAGGCGGTGTCAGGCTGGTCGTAGACCGAGTGCAGCAGCGCCCGCACCCACGGCCAGGAGCTCTTGGGGCAGGCCGCCATCAGGTTCGCGGCGTAGTGCGTGCGACATCTCTGCCAGCCGGCTCCGGGCAGGGCGGCACCGATCGCCTCGACCAGCCCGCGGTGCGCATCAGAGGTCACGAGCTGGACTCCGGTCAGGCCGCGGGCGGTCAGATCCCGGAAGAAGG
>NZ_JBFNXQ010000228.1:0-693 GCF_041018925.1 Geodermatophilus maliterrae | reverse complement strand
ACTGCAGCCGCGACACCCGCGCCACGTCGGGAGGGCGCAGCAGGAACAGCCGCCGCACCCCGTCGAGGGACGCCGCCCAGGTGGCCGCGTCCTCCAGGTCCAGGCGGGTCACCGGCACCCCGGCGGGCAGCAGGGCGGCCGCCCGCTGCGGCTCGCGGGCGCCGGCCCGGACGGCGAAGCGGCCCTTCGCCAGCCGGCGCCCCACCTCGCTGCCGACGGTGCCCGTGGCGCCGGCGACGAGCACGGTCACCGGTCGCCGGCCACGAGGTGGGGCGCGGCGGACCGCCGCTGCGGCCCGCCCGCGAAGTCCGGCCGGTCAGCCGGCCGCGGTGGTCGCACCTGCGTCCAGTCCAGCGACGAGGCGGCCAGGACCGCGTACTCGCCCTCCTCGTCCTCGACCAGGTCCCGCGCCAGCCGGTGGGTGGGCGCGGAGAGGAACTGTGCGACACGGCCCTCGCGATCGCTCGGCAGGTCGGCCCCCGCGCCGGTGACCCCGACGAAGCGGTGGACCCCTGCTCGCGTCATGGCGGACACCAGCACGGGAGCGCGGTCCGCCCGCCGTCACCGCCCGAGCGCCGCGCCCCCCCGGTGCACCACAGGACGTGGTCGGCGGCCGGGACCGCCCGCACGAGCAGACCGGCGTCGCGGACGTCGCCGGTCAGCCACTCCGCGCCGCCGTGGGGGCCGGCCGTC
>NZ_JBFNXQ010000227.1:0-712 GCF_041018925.1 Geodermatophilus maliterrae | reverse complement strand
CGGGAGGTCGAAGGGCGCTGTAGACGCGGACGGAGGGTGTTCAGGCTCGGGTTGTGACGACCGACCTCAACACCCTCCTGACCGCACTCTACGTCCGCATCGACGACCACCTGGCCCCTCGCGTGCGCGCCGGACGCCGCCCGCGGCTGACCGACTCCGAACTGCTCACCCTCGCCGTGGCCCAGGTGCTGCTCGGCGTGCGCTCCGAGGCCCGCTGGCTACGGCTGGTGCCCGCCGCGCTGCCCGGCGCCTTCTCGTACCTGCCCGGCCAATCGGGCTACAACAAGCGGCTGCGCGCGGCGCTGCCGCAGCTCAACCGCCTCATCCGGATGCTGGCGGCCGACACCGACCTGTGGACCGACTCGGTCTGGCTGGTCGACTCCACCCCGGTGGAATGCGCCCGCTCCCGCCCGGCCGCGCTGCGCTCGGCGCTGGCCGGCACGGCCGGCTACGGCTGGTGCCGCTCACACTCCCGCTGGTTCTGGGGACTGCGGCTGCACCTGGTGTGCACACCCGCCGGGCTGCCGATCACCTGGGCGCTGGCCCCACCCGGCCTCGATGAGCGCCAGGTGCTCATGGCCATGCTCGATCACGACCAGCCGCTGCTGGCCGCCCGGCCGGGACTGCTGCTGCTCGCCGACAAGGGCCGACGTCTCCGCCGAACTCGACGACTATCTGCACGCCCGCGGCGCCGAGCTGCTGCGCCCCTCCT
>NZ_JBFNXQ010000226.1:0-759 GCF_041018925.1 Geodermatophilus maliterrae | reverse complement strand
GAGTGGCGTCCACCAGGGTGGTGTGCGACGGCCCCGGTGAGTAGCGGGCCCTGAACGTCGAGGCGGCCACCGCGTGATCTTCTGGGAGACCTCTCACAGTCCTTCAGGAGTTCGACGCGATGACCGCTCCGAGCAGTATCGACCCTGCCCACTTCCTGCACGAACAGCTGGCCCAGGCCAGCCCTGACCTGCTGCGCCAAATGTTGACCACATTCATCGACACGCTCATGTCGGCCGAGGCCGACGCGGTGTGCGGCGCTGAGTACGGAGCCCGCAGCCCCGAGCGGACCAACGTCCGCAACGGCTACCGGCCCCGGGAGTTCGACACCCGCGCCGGCACCCTCGACGTCGCGATCCCCAAGCTCCGGTCGGGGAGCTACTTTCCGGATTGGTTGCTGGAGCGCCGACGGCGTGCCGAGCGGGCGCTGACCACTGTGGTTGCCACTTGCTATCTGCTCGGCGTGAGCACCCGGCGGATGGAGCGCCTGGTCGAGAGCTTGGGCATCACCCGGCTGAGCAAGTCGCAGGTCAGCGAGATGGCCAAGGAGCTCGACGGCCAGGTCGCCGACTTCCGGCACCGCCCGCTGGACGCCGGGCCCTACACGTTCCTCGCCGCCGACGCCCTCGTCCTGAAGGTCCGCGAGGGCGGCCGGGTGGTCAACGTGCACGCCCTGGTGGCCACCGGCGTCAACGCCGACGGGCACCGGGAGATCCTCGGCTTGCAGGTCACCAGCGCCGAGGACGGCGCCGGCTGGCTGA
>NZ_JBFNXQ010000225.1:0-849 GCF_041018925.1 Geodermatophilus maliterrae | reverse complement strand
AGGCGGGTGGGCCGGGCCGGATCGGTCACATTCCACAGCAACACCGTCCCCTCGCCGGCGGTGGCCAGCACCTGACCGGCGGGGTCGAGAGCCATCGCCCACACCGGTCCGCTGTGGCCGGTCAGCGGGGCACCAAGGCGGGTGGGCCGGGCCGGATCGGCCATGTTCCACAGCAATACCGTCCCCTCCTCACCGGCGGTGGCCAGCACCTGGCCGCCAGCGTCGAAGGCCACCTCGGTGACTGCGCCGGTGTGGCCGGTCAGCGGGAGCCCAAAGGGGGTGGGCCGGGCCGGATCGGTCACATTCCACAGCAGCACCGTCTCCTCGCCGGCGGTGGCCAGCACGTGCCCGCCAGCGTCAAAGGCCACCGCCCACACCGGTCCGGTGTGCCCGGTCAGCGGGGCACCGAGGCCGGTGGGCTGGGCCGGATCGGTCAGATCCCACATTATGACGGCATTATCGGCGCCGGCGGTGGCGAGGATGTCCCCGCCAGGGTGGAAAGCCACCCCCCGGACGAGTCCGGTGTGGCCGGTCAGCTGCGTTTCCATGGGGATGGGCCGGGCCGGATCGGTCACGTTCCACAGCAGCACCGTCTCCTCGCCGGCGGTGGCCAGCACCTGACCGGCGGGGTCGAGAGCCATCGCCCACACCGGTCCGGTGTGGCCGGTCAGCGGGGCACCAAGGCGGGTGGGCCGGGCCGGATCGGTCACATTCCACAGCAATACCGTCCCCTCCTCACCGGCGGTGGCCAGCACCTGACCGGCGGGGTCGAGAGCCATCGCCCACACCGGTCCGGTGTGGCCGGTCAGCGGGGCACCAAGGCGGGTGGGCCGGGCCGGATCGGTCACA
>NZ_JBFNXQ010000224.1:0-900 GCF_041018925.1 Geodermatophilus maliterrae | reverse complement strand
TAGGACAATCCTCACCGGCGACCGCGTCAGCGGGATGGGTGTCGGCGACCCCAGGTCGCGTGGTGCTCGTCGGCGGCTCGGAGCAGGGCGTAGGGCCGGCGGCTGTACGCCTCGAGGACGGCGTCGAGTGCGATGTAGAGACCGGGGAGGTCGCGGTCGTAGATCCGCCCGTCATCGAGCTGCTGAGCCAGCTCCTGCAGCGCCTGCGGCCAGTCCCGTCGGGTGAGCGGCACCCGCGTCGGAATCTCCAGTCGCCGCTCGACGACCTGGACGGCCGCACGACCGGAGGCTGCGGCCCGCGCTTGTTCCCAGGCTCGGTGTCGGCAGGTGGCCGAACACCATTTGGGGATGGGTCCGCGGCTTCGGGGGGTGATCGGCCCCCCACACCAGCCGCAGGTCGTCGCCACAGTCCGTCGTCCTCGGCCATCAGCCTCGGCGCCGGGCGCCTGCGATCGAGCCTCCTCGGCCTGCGCAGCCTGGGCCTGCTGGCGCCGCCGCTGCTCCCGTTCACGCCGTCGAGCCCGGTAGCTGGCGTTTCCGCTGCTTCCCATGTGCTCAATCCTGCAGCTGAAGCTTCAGTAACTCGTCACCACGAATTGCGGAACCCGGCGGTGCATGAGGTGTAACCGATGTCGATCTTGTATCGCCGCGCTTGGGGATGAGAATGCGAGAGCCGTCCGGCGACGTCGTTACACACTGGCGCGGGCGAGCCCGTTGAGGTGTATGGCGCGGGGTCCTCGGGTGCCCTTGATTGCTGCGGTAGAGCGCGTGGGTCTGTGTCCTGGCAGAGGTCCCTCCGGACGGTGTCTACCTGCTGTCGTCGGGAGGTGATCGGGGTGGAGGTCCTGTTCGAGCGGGTCGCCGGGCTGGACATCGGCAAGGAGTCGCTGTGTGTCTGCG
>NZ_JBFNXQ010000223.1:0-905 GCF_041018925.1 Geodermatophilus maliterrae | reverse complement strand
CTGGCCGATCGACCGCGCCGGCGGGCGGTCGGCGCCGGTGCAAGGCACCGGCTGGTGTTCCTCGACCGGTTGCTGGCCACCTTGGTGCACCTGCGCCACGCAGTCACTCACGACGTGCTGGCCTGCTGGTTCGGGGTCTCCCGCTTCACGATCACCCGGGCGGTCGGCGAGGTGCGCCCGCTGCTGGCCGAGCGCTGCTGCACCGTCGCCGGCGGGATCCGGCTGCGCACCCTGGCCGACGTGGTCGCCCACCTGGGCGCCAGCGGGCAGCTCGGCCTGCTCGATGCCACCGAGGTGCGGGTGCGCCGCCCGGCGGCCCACCGGGCCGGTCGGCAGCGGTTCGTCTCGGGCGAGGCCCGCGCCAACACCGTCAAGGCGCTGGTGATCACCGACGCGCAGGGGCGGCTGCTGTTCTGCGGACAGACCCGCCCGGGCTCCATCCATGATTTGACCCAGGTCCGCCAGGCCGGCCTGGTCGAACTGCTGGCCCTCGTCCCTGGCGTCAGCCTGCTCGCCGACGCCGGCTACCGGGCCTGAGCACCCAGACCGCCGGCGCGGTCATCACCCCGCGGCCGGCCCGGCGGAAGAACCAGATCCCGGTCTTTCCCGCCGTCGCCGCGGCGCACGAGGCCGAGCGCAGGGCTCATTCGTCGCAGCGGATCCACGTCGAGCACGGCATCAGCCACCTGAAGAACTGGCGAGCCCTCTCGCGTCACCTCGGCCGACGCGAACACCTGGAGACGATGCTGCCCGCGGTCGCCGGACTGGTCTCCAGTCAGGAACGAGCCGCACAACCTGACCGGCTTCCCCGCCCGCGAGCGCTCCTGGCTGGCACCGCCGCGTGATCGAACTGGCCCCGAATAGGTCGGCTACGGCCCGCGGCTAACCATGCACGAGGTCGTAAG
>NZ_JBFNXQ010000222.1:0-917 GCF_041018925.1 Geodermatophilus maliterrae | reverse complement strand
AGGGCGACCGCGGTGCTGCGGACGGCGCCGCCCGGACCGGCGTGCTGCCGCACCAGCCCCTGATGGAGACCGATCATGGCGCTGCCGTCCTCGCCGACGACCTCGGTGCGGACCTCGTAGCCGACGCCGGTGCTCACGAAGCACTCGACGTCGACCATCCGGCCACCGGCGGTCTCGAGGAGCACCAGCAGGGGATCGGACAGCCCCTCACCGGCGTGCCGGGTCGCCCGCGGCCGCAGCACGGTGACCGCGGCGATCTCCTCGTCGAGGAGGAACCGGGCGACGTCGACCTCGTGCACCACCGAGTCCTGCACGATCATCTCGGTGGTGACCCCTGCGGGGACCGCGGGGTTGCGGTGTGCGCAGTGCACCAGCAGCGGCTCACCGAGCCCGCCGGAGGCGAGCAGTGCCTTCAGCTCGGCGTACTCGGGGTCGAAGCGGCGCATGAAGCCGACCTGCACCAGCCGGCGGCCGGTGCGGGCGGCGTAGGCGTCCTCGGCCCGCACCAGGGCCAGTGAGCTGCCGGCGTCCATGGTCAGCGGCTTCTCGCACAGCACCGGGATGCCGCGCTCGATGCAGGCCAGCACCTGCTCCTGGTGGAACTGGCCGGGCGTGGCGACGAGGACGGCGTCGACGTCGTCGTCGGCGGCGATCGCAGCCAGCGGGTCGCCGATCACCCGGCAGCCGGGCACGCCGGCGGCCACCTGCTCGGCCTTGTCGGTGTACGCGTCGCTGACCGCGACGACCGAGGCGCCGGAGATGCGGCTGTAGAGGCGTGCCACGTGGTCGGCGCCCATCATCCCGACACCGAGGACGGCGACCCGCAGCTCAGCGGCGGGGACGTCGGCCATGGCCGGCAGGACGCCGGCGGAGGTCTCGGCGGTGGTCACGCTCGAACCTCCGTTTGCTGCTCGGCG
>NZ_JBFNXQ010000221.1:0-932 GCF_041018925.1 Geodermatophilus maliterrae | reverse complement strand
CTGGGCGCCTACACCGCCTGCCTGCACGACCGCCCGCTGGCCGAGGCCCTCGACGTGCTGCAGGCCAACGGCCTGACCTCCGTCGAGGTCAACACCGGCGGCTTCATCCCCTCCCCGCACTGCCACGTCGACCTGCTGCTCTCCTCCGAGCAGGCCCGGCGCGACTACCTGGAGACGTTCTCCTCCCGCGGGATGGAGCTGACCGGGCTGAACTGCAACGGCAACCCGCTCAACCCCCTCCCCGGGGTCGGCCCCAAGCACGCCGACGACCTCCGCCGCACCATCGAGCTCGCCGGACTGCTCGGGGTGCGCCACGTCGTGACGATGTCGGGCACACCCGGCTCGGACCCCGACGCGAGATACCCATCCTGGGTCGTCAACCCGTGGGACGGCGTCTACCTGGACGTCCTGGACTACCAGTGGGGCGTCGCGGCCGGGTTCTGGACCGAGATCGACGCCCTCGCCCGCACCAACGACGTCCGGGTCGCCATCGAGATGCACCCGCACAACCTGGTGTTCTCCCCGGTCACCCTGCGCCGGCTGGTCGAGCTGACCGGCGCGACCAACGTCGGCGCCGAGATGGACCCCTCGCACCTGATGTGGCAGGGCATGGACGTCGTCGCCTGCATCCGCGACCTCGGCCCGCTGGTCTTCCACGCCGCCGCCAAGGACGCGGCCATCACGCCCGGGGTGGACATCCGCGGCGTGCTCGACACCTCGTTCACCCGGGTGCCCGCCGACGCCCCGGACAAGGTCCCCACCGGCTACGGCTCCTGGTGCACCGCCTGGCCGCAGAACCCGGCGTGGCGGTTCGTGGCCGTGGGCGTGGGCCACGACGTGGACTGGTGGACGGAGTTCCTCAGGGCGCTGGCCGAGGTCGACCCGGACATGGCGGTCAACATCGAGCACGAGGACGCCGCCTACGACCGCCT
>NZ_JBFNXQ010000220.1:0-947 GCF_041018925.1 Geodermatophilus maliterrae | reverse complement strand
TGAGGTTTTCTCACCAGCTTCGACGGCTTGATTGGTGTCGTCGCTGGTCGAGGCCAGGGTTCAAGACGAGGGCGCGGGCTCTCGGGGTGAAGATCGACTCGCCAAAGACCGATCTCCTCTTCCCCGGGAGCCCGCTGTGTCTCATCGTGCCAGCCTGGATGTGTCCGCACCGGTGTTGAAGGCGGTGACCGGCTGGATCGCCCGGTACCGCCGTCGGCCGGGAACCCGTCCGGGCCAGCGGGTCGGCACGGTGCACGCCCAGGTCGTGCTGGCGCTGCGCTGGTTGCGTTACCGCCTGGACGTGCGCATCCTGGCCGCCGACGCCGGAGTCAGCATCGCCACCGCCTACCGCTACCTGCACGAAGCGCTCGAGGTGATCGCCGGGCACGCTCCCGCCCTGGGTGCTGTGCTGACCCAGGCTCGCGCCGTGGGCCTGCCGTTCCTCTGCCTGGACGGCACGTTGATCCCGACCGGGTGGCCGCCCGCGCCGAGCGTGGCCATCACCTGTGGTATTCCGGCAAGCACCACGCCTTCGGCGGCAGCGTGCAGGTCATCTGCGACCCCGGTGGCTTTCCGCTGTGGGTCTCCGAGGTCCGGCCCGGCTCGACCCATGATCTGACCGCCGCCCGCGAGCTGGGCCTGCCGGCGCTGTATCCGCATGCCGTCCGCGGGCTGCCCGTGCTGGCCGACAAGGGCTACACCGGCGCCGGCATCGGGGTGCACGTTCCGATCAAGCACCAGCCCGATGGGCCGCTGCACACCGACAACCGCTGCTACAAGTCCCTGGTCACCGCGTTACGCGCGCCCACCGAGCGGGGCCATGCCCTGCTCGGCCGCTGGCGCGCCCTCGACCGGGTCACCGTCAGCCCGCACCGCATCGGCGCAATTGTCGCCGCCGCATTGGTGCTGACCTCACTCGACCGCGGAAACAGGTGAGAAAACCTCAG
>NZ_JBFNXQ010000022.1:0-56662 GCF_041018925.1 Geodermatophilus maliterrae | reverse complement strand
CTCGGCCGGCCCGTGGTGGAAGCCCGACGCGCGCAGCGACCCGTGGCGCGACCCGCACGCCCCGGCCGGGCTCACCGGACCGGCGGTGTTCGCCGACGAGTCCGAGCAGGACGGCCCGGTCGTCGTCGACCGCAGGGGCCGCAGGAAGCTGCGGCTGAGCGACCTGTCGGTGCGGGTCGCCGCGCTCGTCGCGCTCGCGGTCCTGCTCGCCGGCGCCCTCGGCGGCGGGGTGGGCTACCTGCTCACCCGCGAGGCCGCGGAGACCCCGCTGCTGGCCCCGGGGACGACGCTGTCGCAGACCGACGAGGGTGTCACCCGCGAGCCCGGGTCGGTGTCCGACATCGCCGGCGCGGTCACCCCGGCGGTCGTGTCGATCGAGGTCCGCGTCGGCGAGGTCGGGGCCACCGGGTCCGGCGTCGTCGTCGACGGCGAGAACGGCTACATCGTCACCAACAACCACGTCGTCTCCGGCGCCGACGGCGTCGAGGGCGCCGAGCTCCGCGCGGTCTTCAGCGACGGCACCGGCTCGGAGGCCCGCATCGTCGGCCGCGACCCGGCCAGCGACATCGCCGTCGTCAAGGTGGAGCGCCCGGGTCTGGTCACCGCCTCGCTCGGCAGCGTCGACGACCTGGTCGTCGGCGACCCGGTGGTGGCCATCGGCTCCCCGCTGGGCCTGGCCGGCACCGTCACCAGCGGCATCGTCAGCGCCCTCGACCGGCCGGTCCGGCTGGCGGGGGAGGGCAGCGACACCAACGCGGTGATCAGCGCCGTGCAGACCGACGCCCCGATCAACCCGGGCAACTCCGGCGGTGCGCTGGTCGACGCCACCGGGGCGGTCATCGGCATCAACACCGCGATCGCCTCCCTCGGCGGTGGCAGCGTCGGCCTCGGCTTCGCCATCCCGATCGACACCGCCCGCGAGGTCGCCGAGCAGCTCATCGCCAGCGGCGCCGCGGTGCACGCCTCGCTCGGCGTCAACACCCGCTCGGTCAGCGACGGCACCCGCGACGGCGCGCTGGTCCTCAACGTCGAGCCGGGCAGCGCCGCGGCCGACGGGGGGATCCGGGAGCGCGACGTCGTCATCGCCGTCGACGACCAGCCCGTCGGCAGCTCCGAGGAGCTCGTCGTCGCCGTCGACTCCTATCGGCCCGGCGACGCCGTCACCCTCGAGGTGATCCGCGACGGGCGGTCCACCACGGTGCAGGTCACGCTCGGTCAGGCCTGAGGAAGGACCCCCCTGCCCCCCGCCACTCGCGAGCTCGCGGCGGGACCCTGCAGGGGGGCCACCCCTCCTCCCCGGCCCCCGCCGCTCGGCGGGACCCGGGACGGGGCCGTCTAGGCTTGCTCCGGAGATTGGGGGCAGCGCGTGTTCGACTCGATCGGCTGGGGCGAGATCGTCGTCCTCGCGCTCGCCGCGCTGTTCATCTTCGGCCCCGAGCGCCTGCCCACCCTCGCCAAGGACGCCGCCGCCGGGCTCAAGCGGGTCCGCGCCGCGCTCACCGGCGTGCGGGCGCAGGTCGACGAGTCCCTCGGCGACGAGCTGGCCGGGCTGCGCGACCTCGACCTGCGCCGCTACCACCCGAAGACCTTCATCCGTGAGCAGCTGCTCGCCGACGAGGACGCGCCGCCGGTGCGCCGCGGCAGCGCCACCGGCACGCCGGGGCTGGTCGCCGGGGCCGCGACCGGGGCCACCGCCGCAGGGCTGGTCAAGCCGGGCCGCGACGTCGCCCGTCCCCGCGACCGCGCCACCCCACCGCCCTTCGACGTCGACGCGACGTGACACCGCGGCGACGTGCCGTTCCCCTGCTGCGCTGAGCGAGCACCACCGGGGTCCCGCGAGCCGAGCGGACGGCCGCACGAGCCGCCGCGCCCCTGATCCCCGAACGCAGGAGGCCGGCACCCCGAACGGGGTGCCGGCCTCCTGGCGGTCAGTGCGTCAGCGGCGGACGGGGGTGAGCCCCAGCGACATCCCGGACAGCCCGCGCTGGCGGACGGCGAGGGAGTCGGCGATCGCGGACAGCGCCTTCGCCGCGGCCGACTCCGGCTCGGCCAGCACGATCGGCGCCCCGGCGTCGCCGGCCTCGCGCAGGCGGGTGTCGAGCGGGATCTGGCCCAGCAGCGGCACCCGGGCGCCCAGCGTGCGGGTCAGGGCGTCGGAGACCGTCTGACCGCCACCGGAGCCGAAGACCTCCATGCGGGTGCCGTCGGGCAGCTCCATCCACGACATGTTCTCGATCACGCCGACCACCTGCTGGTGGGTCTGCGTGGCGATCGCGCCGGCGCGCTCGGCCACCTCGGCGGCGGCCAGCTGCGGCGTGGTCACCACGAGGATCTCGGCGGTGGGCAGCAGCTGGGCGATGGAGATCGCGACGTCACCGGTGCCGGGCGGGAGGTCCAGCAGCAGGACGTCGAGGTCGCCCCACCACACGTCGGCGAGGAACTGCTGCAGCGCGCGGTGCAGCATCGGTCCGCGCCACACCACCGGGGTGTTGCCCGGGGTGAACATGCCGATCGAGATGACCTTCACGCCCATCGACTGCGGCGGCATGATCATGTTGTCGACCTGGGTCGGCTTGTCCTCGACGCCGAGCATGCGCGGCACCGAGTGGCCGTAGATGTCGGCGTCGACGACGCCCACCGACAGGCCCTTCCTCGCCAGCGCGGCGGCCAGGTTGACCGTGACGCTGGACTTGCCGACGCCGCCCTTGCCGGACGCCACGGCGTAGACGCGGGTGAGCGAGCCGGGCTGGGCGAAGGGGATGACCGGCTCGGCGGTGTCGCTGCCCCGCACGGTCTTGCGCAGCTCGGCGCGCTGCTCGTCGCTCATGACGTCCAGGCCGACCTGCACCGAGGTCACGCCGGGGACGGCGGAGACCGCCTGGGTGACGCGGTTGGTGATCGTCTCGCGCATCGGGCAGCCGGCCACGGTGAGGTAGACCTCGACGCGCACGGCGCCCGGGTCGCCCTCGACGCCGATCTGCACGTCCTTGACCATGCCGAGGTCGGTCAGCGGACGGTTGATCTCCGGGTCCTGGACGGTGGCCAGAGCGGCGTTGACGGCGTCGAGCGCCGGTGAGCCGGTCAGCGTGTCGGACATGGGTGCCTGTGTCTCCTTCGACGGGGGGACCCGGTCGGCGACCCGCCGCGCGCGGCGGCGTCCTGCCACTCGGGCCACCTGCCACTGTACGGCGATCGGCACCGGGTGCCGCCCGGCGTCGGGGTGATGTGTTGCGCACGACGCGCAGTGCTGCCGTGCTGGTCGACGCCGGGACGCGCGCCGCGTCCCCGGGTCGACGGGGCGCCCGGAGCCGGTCGGTAGCGTCGGACGCCGTGTCCCGCTCCGTCCGTGCCGCCGTCCTGCGCGACGCGATCGGGCTCGGGGTGGCCGTCGGCCTGTACGGCGTCGCCTTCGGCGCGGCCGCCGACGCCGCGGGCCTGGACCCCTGGCAGGCGCTGGCGATGTCGCTGCTGATGTTCACCGGCGCCTCGCAGTTCGCGCTGGTCGGCGTGCTCGGCGCCGGCGGCAGCGGGCCGGCCGCGATCGGCAGCGCCCTGCTGCTGGGCACCCGCAACACCGTCTACGGCGTCCGCCTCGCACCCCTGCTCGCCCCGCGGGGCCTGCTGCGCCGGCTCGGCCTGGCGCAGTGGGTCATCGACGAGACGACGGCGCTGGCCGTGGCCGCGCCCGACCGCGGGCTGGCCCGGTTGGGGTTCCTCGCCGGCGGGGCGACGATCTACGCGGTCTGGAACGCCACCACGCTGGTCGGCGCGCTCGGTGCCGCGGCGCTGGGGGAGACCGCGCAGGCCGCGCTGGACGCCGTCGTCCCCGCCGCCTTCCTGGCCCTGCTGTGGCCGCGGCTGCGGGCCGGCGCCGAGGAGCTGGCCGTCGCCCGCCGGGTCGCGCTCGGCGGCGCGGCCGTGGCGCTCGCGCTGACGCCGTTCGTGCCCGCGGGTGTGCAGGTGGTGGCCGCCGTCGTCGCGGTCGCGCTGGCCGGCCGGCCGCGTCCGGAGCAGCGGGAGGCGGCGGCGTGAGCAGCGGGACGCTGTGGGCGGTGGTCGTCGTCGGCTCGCTGGGCTGCTACCTGCTCAAGCTGGCCGGGCTCTCCGTGCCGGCGGCCTGGGTGGAGCGGCCGTGGGTCACCCGCGTGGTCACCTTCGTCCCCGCCGCGCTGCTCGCGGCGCTGGTCGCGGTGCAGACACTGGCCTCCGGCCAGGGCCTCGTGGTCGACGGGCGGCTGGCCGGGCTCGCCGTCGCCGCGCTCGCGCTGGCCCTGCGCGCCCCGTTCATCGTGGTGCTCACCCTGGCCGGCGCCACCGGGGCACTGGTCCACGTCCTCACCACGTGACCGGCGCCCCGCCGGACGTCGACCGGCGGCGCCCTCCCGGAGCGGGCACCGCCGCGCCGTCCTCGGCCGACCCCGTCAGCCGACCGACTCGCGCCGCTCCCGCTCCCGCTCCGCCCGCTCCGCCTGCTTGCGGCGCTTGCGCTCCCGCTTCTCGGCGTCGTCACCCTCCTCGCCGGCCAGCCGGGTCAGCTCGCCGCGGATGAAGTCGCGGGTGGCCAGCTCGCCGACCGCCACGCGCAGCGCGGCGAGCTCGCGGGCCAGGTACTCGGTGTCGGCGCGGGTGGAGGCGGCCCGGGCGCGGTCCTCCTCGGCCTGCACCCGGTCGCGGTCGGCCTGCCGGTTCTGTGCCAGGAGGATCAGCGGCGCGGCGTAGGCGGCCTGGGTGGAGAAGGCCAGGTTGAGCAGGATGAAGGGATAGGGGTCCCACCGCAGGCGGACGGCGAAGACGTTGAGCGCGATCCAGACGATCACGATGAGCGTCTGGACGGCGAGGAAGCGGCCGGTGCCGAGGAAGCGCGCGATCCCCTCGGCGAACCGGCCGACCGCGTCGGGGTCGAGCCGCAGGTAGCTGCCCAGGCCGCGCGGCGACCCGCGCGGGACGTCGAGCCGCCGGCCGTCAGCCACGGCGGGCCCGCTCCCGCCAGTCCTCGGGGAGCAGGTGGTCCAGGACGTCGTCGACGCTCACCGCGCCCACCAGCCGGCCCTGCTCGTCGACGACCGGGGCGGCCACCAGGTTGTAGGTGGCGAAGTAGTGGGTCACCTCCGCCAGAGGTGTGCCCGGCTGCAGCGGCTCGAGGTCGTCGAGGACACCGCTGACCAGCGTGGACGGCGGCTCGCGCAGCAGCCGCTGGATGTGCGCCAGGCCCAGGTAGCGCCCGGTCGGGGTGGCCGAGGGCGGCCGGCAGACGTAGACCTGGCTGGCCAGCGCCGGCGTCAGCTCGGGCTCGCGCACCCGCGCGAGCGCCTCGGCGATCGTGGCGTCCGGGGTGAGGATCACCGGCTCGCTGGTCATGAGGCCGCCGGCGGTGTCCTCGGTGTACTGCAGCAGCTGGCGCACCGGCTCGGCCTCGCCGGGTTCCATGAGCTCGAGCAGCCGGTTGCGGTCGACGTTGGACAGCTCCGAGAGCAGGTCGGCGGCGTCGTCGGGGTCCATCTCCTCGAGGACGTCGGCGGCGCGCGCCTCCTCCAGCGTGCCGAGGATGGTGATCTGCTCGGCCTCCGGCAGCTCGCCGAGGACGTCGGCCAGCCGCTGGTCGTCGAGGGCCTCGGCCACCTCGTGCCGCCGCTTGATCGGCAGGTCCTGCAGCGCGTGGGCGAGGTCGGCGGCGTTGAGCTCGCGGTAGGTGGCGATCAGCGTCTCGGCGCCCTGCCCGGTCTCGGGCAGCGCCAGGCCGGAGACCTCGTCCCAGGCCAGCTGGTGCAGCTGGCCGCGGCGGCCGATCCGGCCGGGCTCCTGCACGGCGAGCCGGGTGATCTGCCACTCGCCGGTGCGGGTCTGCTCCATCCCGGCGTCGACGACGGTGCCCGGCCGGCCGGACTCGCGGATGGTGACCGTGCGGTCGAGCAGCTCGCCGAGCACCAGCGTCTCGCCGCGCCGCTGCTCGAAGCGCTTGAGGTTGAGCGTGCCGGAGCCGAGCACCACCGCGCCGGGGTCGACGGAGGTGACCCGGCCCATCGGCACGAAGATGCGGCGGCGGGCCACGACCTCCACGACCAGGCCCAGCACGCGGGGGGTGGCGGTGCCCACCCGCAGCGCCACGACGACGTCGCGCACCCGGCCCACGCGGTCGCCGTTGGGGTCGAAGACGGGCAGTCCGGCGAGCCGGGAGACGTACGCCCTGGTCACCGTGGTCACGATCCCTGAGGCTACCGTCGGTGCGTGGCCGCCCCCGCCTCCGTGGTGTACGAGGTCGTCGACGTCTTCGCGCCACGGGCCTTCGCGGGCAACCCGCTGGCCGTCGTCCTCGACGCCGACGACCTGACCACGGAGCAGTGCCAGGCGCTGGCCAACGAGTTCGCGCTGTCGGAGACGTCGTTCCTCTGCGCGCCCACCGAGCCGAGGGCCGACTACCGGGTCCGCATCTTCACGCCCTACGCCGAGCTGCCCTTCGCCGGGCACCCGAGCGTCGGGGCGGCGCACACGCTGGTCCGCACCGGCCGGCTGCCCGCCGGCACGCTGCGCCAGGAGTGCGGCGCCGGCGTCCTCGACGTCGTGGTCGACGGCGACGGCGCGACGCTGTCGGGCGGGCGGCCGACGCTCGAGGACGGGCCGGATCCCGCGGCGCTGGCCGCGGCCGTGGGGCTCGGCGGAGCCGACGTCGTCGGGCTGCCCGCGCACGTCGCCGGCTGCGGCCTGCCGTTCGCGTTCCTCGCCGTGCACCCGGACGTCGTCGACCGCGCCGCGCCCGACCCGGCCGCCCTCGACGCGCTGGGCGTGGGGGAGGGGGTGTCGGTCCTGTCCTGGGACGCCGCGACGTCGACCGCCCGCGCCCGCGTCTTCGCCGGTGACCTGCGCTGGGGCGAGGACCCGGCCACCGGCTCGGCCGCGCTGGGCGCCGGCGTCTGGCTGGTCGCGACCGGGCTGCTCGCGCCGGGGGCGACGTCGGCCTACACGGTGCGCCAGGGCGAGGTCATGGGCCGGCCCTCGCTGCTGTCCTGCACGGTCACCGCGGCAGGAGGCCGGGCGACCGGCGCCACGGTGGCCGGCGCGGTGGTGCCCGTGGCCGCCGGCCGCATCCGGGTCCCCTGGTGAGCGCCGGGCAGGTCACCGCGGCGCCCTCACCGTGGGCGGTGCACCGGCCGGGCGGCCGCGACGTCGTCCTCATGGGCATCGCCGTCGTCGGCGTCTCGTTCTCCGGACCGCTCACCGCCCTGGTGACGACGTCGTTCCTGGCCATCGCCTTCTGGCGCAACGCCGCCGGCGCCGCCCTGCTCGTGCCGGTGCTGCTGGGCCGCGAGCGGGCCACCCTGGCCGGGCTGCGGCCGCGGCAGCTGGGCAGCTCGGTGGTGGCCGGGCTCTTCCTCGCCGCCCACTTCGCCGCGTGGCTGCCGAGCCTGTCGATGACCACGGTCGCCGCGTCGACCGCGCTGGTCACCACGACCCCGATCTGGACGGCGCTGGCCGCCCGCGTGTCCGGCGTCCGGCTGCCCGCGCAGGTCTGGTGGGGGCTGGCGCTGGCGGTGGTGGGGGCCGCGCTGATCGCCGGGGTCGACGTCGCGGTGAGCCTGGAGGCGCTGGCCGGCGACGGGCTGGCGCTGCTGGGCGCGGTCTGCGCCGGCGGCTACATGCTGGCCGGGGCGCGGGCGCGCGCCCGGCTGGCGACGTCGGCCTACTCCGTCGTCTGCTACTCCACCTGCGCGGTCGCGCTGGCTCTCGCGGCGCTGGTGACCGGGACGGCGCTGGCCGGGTTCAGCGCGCGCGACTGGTGGCTGATCGCGGCGATCACCGTCTGCGCGCAGCTGTTCGGGCACACGCTGCTCAACCTGGTGCTCTCCAGCGTCGGGCCGACCGTCGTTGGGCTGGCCGTGCTGCTCGAGGTGCCCGGCGCCCTGCTGGTGGCGCTCGTCCTGCTGGGGCAGACGCCGCCGCTGCTGGCGCTGCCGGGCATGGTCGCCGTCGTCGCCGGGGTGGCGCTCGTGGTGCGGGCGAGCCGGCCGCCGACGCCGGTCGAGCCGGTCACCTGAGGAAGGACCCCGTCGCCCCCCGCCACTCGCAGGCTCGCGGCGGGACCCTGCGACGGGGCCGATGCGCGTCGTTACCCTCCGGTGGCCGATCATCGACCGACGCCGTGTCGTCGGCCCACCCCACCACCCCAGCGGAGGCACCGTGGCCGAGCTCCGATCCCGCCGTTCCAACCTGGCCGTGCCGGGCAGCAACCCGCGCTTCCTCGACAAGGCCAAGGGGCTGCCGGCCGACCAGGTGTTCCTGGACCTGGAGGACGCCTGCGCACCGCTGGCCAAGCCGGGCGCGCGCAAGAACATCGTCGCGGCGCTCACCGAGGGCGGCTGGGGCGAGAAGATCCGCACGGTCCGGGTCAACGACTGGACGACGGAGTGGACCTACCGCGACGTCATCGAGGTCGTCGAGGGTGCCGGGGCCGACCTCGACTGCATCATGCTGCCCAAGGTCGCCGACGCCTCCCAGGTCGCGGCGCTGGACCTCCTGCTCACCCAGGTCGAGAAGGCCAACGGACTCGAGGTCGGGCGGATCGGCATCGAGGCGCAGATCGAGACCGCGCAGGGCCTGGTCAACGTCAACGACATCGCCTTCGCCAGCCCGCGGATCGAGACGATCATCTTCGGCCCGGCCGACTTCATGGCCAGCATCAACATGAAGTCCCTCGTGGTGGGCGCCCTGCACCCGGACTACCCGGGCGACCCGTTCCACTACATCCTCATGCAGATCCTCATGGCCGCCCGCGCCCGCGGCGTGCAGGCCATCGACGGGCCGTTCCTGCAGGTACGCGACGTGGAGGCGTTCCGCGAGGTCGCCAAGCGCTCCGCCGTCCTCGGCTTCGACGGCAAGTGGGTGCTGCACCCCGGCCAGATCGACGCCGCGAACGAGATCTACGCGCCGTCGCAGGCCGACTACGACCACGCCGAGCTCATCCTCGACGCCTACGACTGGTACACCTCCGAGGCCGGCGGCAAGAAGGGCTCGGCGATGCTCGGTGACGAGATGATCGACGAGGCCAGCCGCAAGATGGCGCTGGTCATCGCCGGCAAGGGCCGCGCCGCCGGGATGGGCCGCACCTCGTCGTTCACCCCGCCCGAGTAGGAGGACCCCGCCGGAGGGGTCAGGGTGCGAAGCTGCCGGCGACCGTCGCGAGGGCGAGGAGAGCGAGCACGATCCCGAGGACGGCCAGCGCCGTGCCGATCGCGCCGATGACGATGCCGGCGAGCGCCAGGCCGTCGCCCTCCTCGCCGGTCTCGCGGATCTGCCGGCGGGCGACGACGCCGAGGACGAGCCCGGCCGGGGCGAAGACGAAGGCCAGGACCAGCGCCACGATGGCCAGGCTGTTGGTCGGCCGGCGGAGGGGCGGCCATCCCGGCGGTGGCCCGTAGCCCTGCGGGGCGCCGTACCCCACGGGTCCGTAGGGGTCCTGGGTGCTGCTCATCGCGTCCTCCTCGGTGCCGTCCGCGGCACCGTAGACGCCCGACGTCCCGAGGGGGCGCCGGTGACCCAGGACACGGCGACGGTCAGGGGGTGGTGGCCCATACTCGCCGGTAACACGGACACCGGAGTCCCGGAGGAGTGAGCGTGGCCCGACTGGCGCAGACCGCCGACCTGACCGACGTCCAGAAGGAGATCCTGTCGACGGTCAGGAGCTTCGTGGACAAGGAGATCATCCCGCACGCCCAGGAGCTCGAGCACGCCGACGCCTATCCGACCGAGATCGTCGACGGGCTCAAGGAGCTCGGCATCTTCGGGCTGATGATCCCCGAGGAGTACGGCGGACTGGGCGAGTCGCTGCTGACCTACGCGCTGGTGGTCGAGGAGATCGCCCGCGGCTGGATGAGCGTCTCGGGCGTCATCAACACCCACTTCATCGTCGCCTACATGATCCGCCAGCACGGCACGCAGGCGCAGAAGGAGCACTTCCTGCCGCGCATGGCCACCGGCGAGGTGCGCGGCGCGTTCTCGATGTCCGAGCCGGGCCTGGGCTCCGACGTCGCCGGCATCCGCACCAAGGCGGTCAAGGACGGCGACTCCTACGTCGTCGACGGCCAGAAGATGTGGCTGACCAACGGCGGGTCCTCGACGCTGGTGGCCGCGCTGGTGCGTACCGACCTCGGCGCGGACAAGGCCCACCAGAACCTCACGACGTTCCTGGTCGAGAAGCCGGCCGGCTTCGGCACGGTCGCCCCCGGTCTCACCATCCCCGGCAAGATCGACAAGATGGGCTACAAGGGCGTCGACACCACCGAGCTGGTGTTCGACGGCTACCGCACCGGCGCCGACACGATCCTCGGCGGGGAGCCCGGCCGGGGATTCGCGCAGATGATGGACGGCGTCGAGGTGGGCCGCGTGAACGTGGCCGCCCGCGCCTGCGGCATCTCCATCCGTGCCTTCGAGCTGGCCGTGGAGTACGCCCAGCAGCGGGAGACCTTCGGCAAGCCGATCGTGCAGCACCAGGCGATCGCCTTCCAGCTGGCCGAGATGGCCACCAAGGTCGAGGCCGCGCACCTGATGATGGTCAACGCCGCCCGGCTCAAGGACGCGGGCAAGCGCAACGACGTCGAGGCCGGCATGGCCAAGCTGCTGGCCAGCGAGTACTGCGCCGAGGTGACCACCCAGTCCTTCCGCATCCACGGCGGCTACGGCTACTCGAAGGAGTACGAGATCGAGCGGCTCATGCGCGAGGCGCCGTTCCTGCTCATCGGTGAGGGCACCAGCGAGATCCAGAAGACGATCATCAGCCGCGGCCTGCTGAAGGACTACGGCCTCCGGCGCTGACGTCCGCCGTCCGGAGCCGACCCGGCCCCGTCCCGCACGCGGGACGGGGGCCGGGCTCGTCCTGCCGGCACCTCGTGCTCTGGTCCGCATGCGGACCAGAGCACGAGTTCCGAGGCGCCGACCGCGCGAGGAGGTGCGGAGCCGGGTCCTTCTAGGGTCGGGACGTGCGAGCCGTGGGAGTGACCGAGTTCGGCGGGCCCGAGGCCCTGTCCGTCGTCGACGTGCCGGACGAGCCGCTGGGGCCCGGCCGGGTGCGGGTCCGGGTGCGGGCCGCGGCGGTCAGCCCGACCGACACCCACCTGCGCAGCGGCGCCTACGCCGGCCGCGACCCGGTGAAGACCCCGCCGTGGGTGCCGGGCATGGACGCCGCCGGTGAGGTGGTCGAGGTGGGCGGGGGCGTCGACCGTGTCGCGGTCGGGGACGCCGTCATGGGGATCGTCGTCCCCACCGGTGCGCACGGCGGCTACCGCGAGGACCTCGTGCTGCCGGCCGCCTCGGTCGCCCGGGTGCCGGCCGGTGCCGACGCCGTCGCCGCCTCGACCCTGCCGATGAACGGCCTCACCGCCCGCCTCGCGCTCGACCAGATGGCACTGCCGGCCGGCTCGGTGCTCGCGGTGACCGGCGCGGCCGGGGCGTTCGGCGGCTACGTGGTCCAGCTGGGCGAGGCGGACGGGCTGACCGTCGTCGCCGACGCGTCGGAGGCCGACGAGCAGCTGGTGCGCGACCTCGGTGCCGACGTCGTCGTCCGGCGGGGCGACGACGTGGCCGAGCGCATCCGCGCCGAGTTCCCCGACGGCGTCGACGGGCTGGCCGACGGGTCGGTGCAGGACGCCCTCGTGCTGCCCGCGGTCCGCGACCGCGGGAAGGTGGCCACCGTGCGCGGCTACCGCGGTGACGGCTCGGGCCGGGTCGAGGTGCTGCCGACGCTGGTGCGCCGCTACGCGGAGAACGCCGCGGCGCTCGACCGGCTGCGCGAGCAGGTCGAGCAGGGCGCGGTGACGCTCCGGGTGGCGCGGACGTTCGCGCCGGAGGAGGCGCCCGAGGCCCACCGCGTGCTGGCCGCCGGCGGCGTCCGCGGCCGCCTGGTGATCACCTTCTGAGCTGCGGTCGCGCGCCCACCGCGGGGCCTGACAGGGTGGGGGCGGTGCCGGGCAGTGGGGCCCGGCGTGCGATGGAGGTGCGGTCGATGGTGCACAGGCTCGTCGTCAGCTACGGGCAGCCGGAGGACCCGGGGGCGTTCGACGCGTACTACCGCGACACGCACACCCCGCTGGCGACGAAGATGCCCGGGCTGGTCCGGCTGACCGTCGGGCACCCGCAGGCCCTGGACCCCTCCACGCCCGCGCCCTACCTGGTCGCCGCGCTGGACTTCGACTCCGAGCAGGCGATGGGCGCGGCGTTCGCGTCCGAGGAGGGGAAGGTCGCGGCCGGTGACGTCGCGAACTTCGCCACCGGCGGGGCGACGATGACGCACTACGAGGTCACCGAGGTCCACGTCTCCCGGTGAACGGCGCCCAGGCACTGATCCGCACGCTGGTCGACGCGGGGGTTGACGTCTGCTTCGCCAACCCCGGCACGTCGGAGATGCACTTC
This sequence comes from Geodermatophilus maliterrae, assembly GCF_041018925.1. NCBI lineage: Bacteria > Bacillati > Actinomycetota > Actinomycetes > Geodermatophilales > Geodermatophilaceae > Geodermatophilus > Geodermatophilus maliterrae. Next base: position 44,266 of record NZ_JBFNXQ010000022.1, on the reverse strand, counting down.
GTCGCCGCCCTCGACGACGTCCCCGGGATGCGCGGGGTGCTGACCCTCTTCGAGGGCGTGGCCACCGGCGCCGCCGACGGCTGGGCGCGCATGACCGGCCGGCCCGCCGCGACCCTGCTGCACCTCGGGCCCGGCATGGGCAACGGCCTGGCCAACCTGCACAACGCCCGCCGCGGCCGTGCGCCGATGGTGAACGTGGTCGGTGACCACGCCCGCTCGCACAAGCGGCTCGACGCGCCGCTGGAGAGCGACATCGACGCACTCGCCGGCACGGTGTCGGGCTGGGTGCGCCGGTCGCTGTCGCCGGCCGACGTCGCCGCCGACGCCGCGGACGCCGTCGCCGCGGCCGCCCGCGGGCAGATCGCCACGCTGGTGCTGCCCGCCGACGTCTCCTGGGAGGACGGCGCTGCCGTGGCCGACCCGCCGCCGTACCGCGCTGCGCCGGTGCCGCCCGAGTCCCGGGTGGCCGGGGTCGCGTCGGCGCTGCAGTCCGGCGAGCCGGCCGTGCTGTTCCTCGGGGGCGACGTCGTCGCGAGCGAGGACGGGCTGCTGGTCGCGTCCGGGGTCGCCGCGGGCAGCGGCGCGCGACTGCTGGCCGAGACGTTCCCGGCGCGGATGGTGCGCGGCGCCGGGCTGCCCGACGTCGGCAAGCTGCCCTATCCGCCGGAGGTGGCGATCAAGGCCCTCGCCGGCACCCGGCACCTGGTGCTGGCGGGGGCGACCGCGCCGGTGCACTTCTTCGGCTACCCGGGGGTCCCCGGCACGCCGGTGCCCGACGACTGCACGGTGCACGTGCTGTCCGAGCCGGGGGAGGACGGCGTCGCCGCCCTCCGGCAGCTGGGCGAGATGCTGTCGGCGAGCGACCCGGGGCCCCTGCTCGAGGCCTCCCGCCCCGAGCTGCCCACCGGGCGCCTGACGCCGCGGGCGGTCTCGGCGGTGGTCGGCGCGCTGCTGCCCGAGCGGGCGGTCGTCGTCGACGAGGCGATCACCTCCGGCGTCGGGATCGCCGAGCTGACCTCGGGCGCGCCGCGGCACGACTGGCTGGCGCTCACCGGCGGGGCGATCGGCGACGGCCTGCCCATGGCGGTCGGCGCGGCGGTGGCCTGCCCCGACCGGCCGGTCCTGGTCCTCCAGGCCGACGGCAGCGCGATGTACACCGTCCAGGCGCTGTGGACGATGGCCCGCGAGCAGCTCGACGTCACCGTCGTCCTCTACGACAACGGCTCGTACGCGATCCTGCAGGGGGAGCTGTCGCGGGTCGGTGCCTCCGGCGGCGGGGAGCGCGCGGGGCAGCTGCTCGAGCTCGGCGGGCCGGCGCTGGACTTCGTGTCCCTGGCCACCGGCATGGGCGTGCCGGCCACCCGGGCCGAGACCGCCGAGGAGCTGGCCGACCAGCTCCGCACCGCGCTGGCCGAGCCGGGTCCGCACCTGGTGCAGGCGGTGCTGCGGCCGGCCGGCTGACCGCCTCACCCGCTGGGGGGAACGCCGGACGGATCCGTTCCAGTGTCGGGCGCCGGGGGCCGATGTGGTCCGTGTGTCCCCGATGACGACAGGAGACGGCTCCCGCACGCCCGTGCGGAAGCCGCTCTCCGGTGCCCCCTGGACCGTGTTGTCGGTGCTGCCCGTGCTGGGGATGGTCGTGGCGCAGGGGATGCTGCCCGGCACGGACGCCGGCACGGCCCTGTACTTCGCCGTCGTCGCGGTCGCCGTGGCCGGGGCCTGGGCGGGCGCCCACGCCTCGCGGCGCGGCGCGGCGCCGTACTGCCTCGCCGTGGGCGTCACGCTGTCGGGCCTGGGCGACGCGCTCTGGCAGGCGCAGGTGCTGCTCGCCGGCACGGCGGCCGACGTCTCCGCCGTCGACGTCCTGTACCTGGGCTCCTACGCCGCCGTCGGCACCGGGGTGTGGCTCATGGCCGGCGCCCGGGAGCGATCGCACCGGCAGCGGGTGTCGGGGGCGATCGACGCGCTGTGCGTGACCGTGGCCGCGCTCCTGGTCGTGTGGGAGCTGTCGATCGCGGCCACGGTGTCGGACCGGTCGCTCCCGCTGGTCGCCCAGGCCGTCCTGGTCACCTACCCGGTCGCGGACGCCGTGCTGCTGGGGCTGGTCTGCCGCCTGGTGACCAGCCGCCGGCGAGGCGAGTGGGCGGGTCCGGCCGTGGCCGCCGCGTGCGCCTGCTGGCTGGTCTCGGACGTCGCCTTCCTCGTGCAGGACCGGGTCGAGGGCTTCGGCTCGTGGCTGGACTCCGGCTGGCTGCTGGGCAGCCTCCTGCTGGCCGCGGCGACCTCGCGGCGGCTGGCCACCCCGGCCCGCCCGGCGCGCGACGATGTGGTCACCGCCTCCGGCCTGGGCCGCCTCGCGATCTGCCTGGGGGCGCTCATGGTCCCGCCGGTCGTCGAGCTGGTCACCGACGCCACCGGCCACGGGAACTCCGTCAGCACCGTCTTCGCCAGCACGCTGGTCCTCACCCTGCTGGTCTTCCTGCGCGCGTCGCTGCTGCTGAAGGGCGAGGCCGCGGCCCGGGCGCGGCTGCGCTCGCAGGAGCGGTACGCGACCAAGCTGGCCGCCTGGTCCGCCGACGCGGTGATGGTGGTCGACCGCGACCACCGGCTGCTCAGCGACCCCGCGCCGCTCGCCGGGCTGCTGGGCACCACGCCGGCCGAGCTCGGGAGCTCGCAGGACGTCGTGCGGACGGCCGGGATCGACCCCGACGTCGCCGTGGACGTCTTCGCGCAGGGGGTGGCCGCCGGCGGGCAGGTCGTGGACGTCGAGGTGCCCGCCCGGCGCATGGGGGAGGACCGCTGGTACGGCGTCCGGCTGGTGGACCTCAGCGACGACCCGGACATCGGCGGCGTCGTCGTCCACCTGACCGACGTGACCAGCCGGCGCCGCGCCGACCGCGCGCTGGCCCACGTGACCCTGCACGACGGGCTGACCGGCCTGGCCAACCGCACGCTGTTCACCGACCGCGTCGGCCAGGCGCTGCTGCGCACCGTGCGCGGCGGCGGCTCGGCCGCGGTGGTCACCATCGACCTCGACGGCTTCAAGGCGGTCAACGACACCCTCGGCCACGACGCCGGCGACGCGCTGCTGTTCGAGGTCGCGGGTCGGCTGAGCGCCGCCGTCCGCGCCGACGACACCGTGGCCCGGCTGGGCGGCGACGAGTTCGCCGTGCTGGTCGAGCAGGCCGGTGACGGCGACGACGCGGCGCTGACGACGGCGACCCGCGTGCTCGAGGTGCTCGCCCGTCCGGTGGAGCTCGAGGGCCGGCCGGTGACCGTCACCGCCGCCGTCGGCATCGCCGTGGGCCGCGGGGACGTGACCAGCGGGTCGCTCATCGCCGACGCCGACCTGGCGCTGCAGGCGGCCCGGACGGGCGGCCGCAACCGGGTGGAGGTCTACGACCCCGGCATGCGCGCGGCCGTGCAGGCCGCCCGCGAGCTGGAGCACGAGCTGCGCGGCGCGCTGGCCGCGGGGGAGTTCCGGCTGGTGTACCAGCCGGTCGTCACCCTGGCCGACCGCCGGGTGACCGGCTTCGAGGCGCTGCTGCGGTGGACCTCGCCGCGGCTGGGCCCGGTGGGCCCCGACCGGTTCGTGCCCGCCGCGGAGGCCGCGGGTCTGATCGACGAGATCGGCGCGTGGGTGCTCAGGGAGGCGTGCACGACGGCCGCCGCGTGGCGGCGCGACCACCCGGGTGCTGCCGACATGACGATGGCGGTCAACGTGTCGGCCGCGCAGCTGGCGTCGCCGGACCTGGTCGGCTCCATCGCCGCCGCGCTGGCCGAGAGCGGGCTGCCCGCCGGCGCGCTCGTGGTGGAGGTGACCGAGACGGCGCTCGTCGGCGACCCGGAGCACGCGGCGGCCTGCCTGGCGGCGCTGCGGGCGCTCGGCCTGCGGCTGGCGCTGGACGACTTCGGCACCGGCTACTCGTCGCTGGCGCACCTGCAGCAGTTCACCGTGGACGTGCTCAAGATCGACCGCTCGTTCGTCAGCACGATGGCCGAGGGCGAGCCGATGCCGGCGATCGTGCGCGGCACCATCGACCTGGGCCGCACGCTGGGCCTGGAGGTGCTCGCCGAGGGCGTGGAGCACGAGCACCAGGCGCGGCTGCTGGCCGAGGGCAACTGCGACTCCGCGCAGGGCTACCTGTTCGCCCGGCCGCTGGAGCGCACCGACGCCGAGGCCGTGCTGCTCGAGCAGGTGGCGCGGGACGCCGCCGCGGCCGTGCCCGTGCCACGGGCGCCGCGGGTGCTGACCCGCCCGGTCTGACGGAGCGCACACCGTCGCGGGGTCACCCGGTCGGGTGGACGGCGCCCGAGGTCGGGTACGCACTGTCCACAGATCGGCTGACAGCGCTGCCGCGGACCGCCGGCGCCCACCTACAGTCCCGTCGTCCTGGATCCGGAACGGCAGGTCGACGGGGGTGCGGTGCCGACTGCGACGAGCGCGCTCGACGTCGTCGACGGCGAGGTGCGCGAGCTCATCCGGCGCCGCGGGCTCGACCCGTTCACCGACCCGGCGCCGGTGCGCGTGCTGGTCCGCGAGGTCGTCGCCGACTACTCCGAGCGGTCGCTGACCTCGGCGCTGCCGCCGATCGGGAACGCCGACGCGCTGGTGCGCGACGTGCTCGACCGGGTGGCCGGCCTCGGCCCGCTGGAGCGCCACCTCGACGACCCCGAGGTCGAGGAGATCTGGGTCAACGAGCCCGGCCGGGTGTTCGTGGCCCGCCGCGGCCGCAGCGAGCTGACCACGACGATCCTGGGCGCCGGGCAGCTGGCCGACCTGGTCGAGCGGATGCTGCGCACCTCCAGGCGGCGGATCGACATGAGCCAGCCGTTCGTCGACGCGATGCTGCCCGACGGCTCGCGGCTGCACGTGGTCATCCCGGACATCACCCGGCGGCACATGGCGGTCAACATCCGCAAGTTCGTGCTGCAGGCGCACAGCCTCGACGAGCTGGTGAGCACCGGGACGCTGACCGTGCAGGCCGCCCGCTTCCTGGAGGCCGCCGTCGCCTCGGGGCTCAACGTGCTGGTCTCCGGCGGCACCCAGGCCGGCAAGACGACGCTGCTGAACTGCCTGTGCACGGCGATCCCGGCGCGGGAGCGGGTGGTCACCTGCGAGGAGGTCTTCGAGCTCCGGGTGCCGCTGCCCGACGTCGTCGCGATGCAGACCCGCCAGCCCAACCTCGAGGGCGCCGGGGAGATCCCGCTGCGCCGGCTGGTCAAGGAGGCGCTGCGGATGCGGCCCTCGCGGATCGTCGTCGGCGAGGTGCGCCAGGAGGAGTGCCTCGACCTGCTCATCGCGCTCAACAGCGGCCTGCCCGGCATGTGCACGCTGCACGCCAACAGCGCCCGCGAGGCCGTGGTGAAGATGTGCACGCTGCCGCTGCTGGCCGGTGACAACATCGGTCACGCCTTCGTCGTCCCGACGGTGGCGGCCAGCGTCGACCTGGTCGTGCACGTGGCCACCGAGCCCTCCGGGCAGCGGCGGGTGCGCGAGGTCGTGGCCGTGCCGGGCCGCGCGGAGGACGGCGTCGTCGAGCTGGCCGACGTCTTCACCACCCGGGAGGGCCGGCTGGTCCGCGCGGAGGGCTTCCCGCCGCACCCGGAGCGGTTCGCCGCGGCGGGGTTCGACCTGGCCGCGCTGCTCGAGGCGTCCGCCGGCCGGCGGGACCCGTGAGCCTGACCGGTGCGCTGCTCGGGCTGCTGCTCGGCGTGGGACTGCTGCTGGTGTGGCGCAGCGGTCCGCGGGCGCCGCAGCGGAGGACCGCTCCGCGCCCGCCGGGACGCCGTGCCCGGCTGCTCGCCGCGGCCGGGCTGACCGGCATCAACCCGGCCCAGCTCGTCGCGTTGCAGGTCGGGCTCGGGACGCTGGCGCTGGTCGTCGTCCTGCTGACCACCGGCACGGTCACCGTCAGCCTCACCTTCGGCGTCTTCGGGTTCCTCCTGCCGCACGTGCAGGTGCGCCGGCTGGCCGCCCGACGCCGCGCCGACCTCCGCGAGGTGTGGCCGGAGGTGGTCGACAACCTCGCCTCCGCCGTCCGGGCGGGGCTGTCGCTGCCCGAGGCGCTGTCGGCGCTGGGCACCCGCGGCCCCGAGGTGCTGCGGCCACCGTTCCTGCGCTTCGCCGCCGACCACCGCTCCAGCGGCCGGTTCGGCGAGAGCCTCGACCGGCTCAAGGCCGACCTCGCCGACCCGGTGGGCGACCGCATCGTCGAGACGCTGCGGGTGGCCCGGGAGGTCGGCGGCAGCGACCTCGGCCGGGTGCTGCGGACGCTGGCCACCTTCCTGCGCGAGGACGCCCGTGCCCGCGCCGAGCTCGAGACCCGCCAGGGCTGGGTGGTGCAGGCCGCGCGGCTGGCCGTCGGCGCACCGTGGGTCGTGCTGCTCCTGCTGGCCACCCAGTCGGCGACGCTGGCCGCCTACGACTCGCCGCTCGGCACGGTGCTGCTGCTCGGCGGCGGCGCGGTCTGCCTGGTCGCCTACCGGCTGATGCTGCGGATCGGGCGGCTGCCGCAGGACGTGCGGGTGCTCCAGTGAGTGCAGCCCTGCTCGGGATGCTGCTGGGGCTGGCCGCGGCGACGGGGCTGCTGCTCGTCGTCACCTTCGCGCCGCCGTTCCGGGCGGTGCGGCTGGTCGACCGGCTGGCTCCCTACGTGCACGACACCCCGCCGCCGTCACGGCTGCTCGGGACGGCGACCGAGCCCGGGTTGCTGACCGCCGCCCGGCGGGTGTTCGGCCCGGTGGTCGCCGACGGCGCCCGGCTCGTCGACCGGGTGCTCGGCGGTCGCTCTGCCGTCCGGCGCCGGCTCGACGCCCTCGGCGGTGACCAGACGGTGGAGGACGTGCGGGTCGAGCAGGTGGTGTGGGGCGGCCTCGGGCTGCTCGGCGCCGCACTGCTCGCGACGGCCGGGTCGCTGCTGGCCGGCAGCGTGAATGTGCTGTCGGTGGCGCTGCTGTGCGTGGCCGGGCTGCTCGGTGGCGTGCTGGGACGCGACTGGTGGCTGACCCAGCAGGTGCGTCGCCGGGAGGAGCTGCTGCTCGCCGAGTTCCCCGTCGTGGCCGAGTTGCTGGCGCTGGCCGTGACGGCGGGCGAGAGCCCGACCGCGGCCATCGCCCGGGTGACCCGGCTGTCCGGCGGTGAGCTGGCGCGCGAGCTCGGCTCGGCACTGGGCCGGGCGCGAGCCGGTGTGCCGCTGACCGAGGCGCTGCAGCAGGTGGCCGACCGCACGTCGGTCGACGCACTGGCCCGCTTCGTCGACGGACTGCTCGTGGCCATCGAGCGCGGTACGCCGCTGGCCGAGGTGCTGCGGGCCCAGGCCGCCGACGTCCGGGAGGCCGGCAAGCGCCGACTGCTCGAGGCCGGCGGCCGCAAGGAGATCCAGATGATGGTGCCGGTCGTGTTCCTGGTGCTGCCGGTCACCGTCCTGTTCGCCCTGTTCCCGGGGCTGATCAGCATCGTCTCGCTGGCGCGGTGAGCGCCGTGGACCACGGAGGAGGACGACGGATGCGGGCCTGGGCCTGGCTGATGACGCTCACGGCGGTGCTCGCCGCCCGGCTGCGGAGCAGTGATCCCGAGCGGGGCGACGTCCCCGGCTGGGTGATGATCACGGTGATGACGGCGGCGCTGGTGCTGGCCATCCTCATCCCGTTCCGCGAGGCGATCGTCGCCGCGGTGACCAACGCGCTGGCCTCCGTCACGAACGGGTGAAGGGAGAAGGGCCTCGCTGCCCGCCACCGCTCGCATGCTCGCGGCGGGCCCCTGCAGCGAGGCCGTTCCATCGGGTCACCAGCGAGCGGGGCAGTGCCGTCGTCGACTTCGCGCTGGTCTCGGTGCTGGTCGTGGTGCTGCTGCTGGCGGTGCTGCAGGTGGCCGTCTACGTGCACCTGCGCAACGTGGTGACCGCCGGCGCACAGGAGGGCGCGCGCTACGCGGCCAACGCCGACGTGCCGACGTCCGCCGCGGCCGGGCGGACGCTGGCGGTGGTGGCGCGGGCGACGTCGGTGCAGACGGCCGAGGGGCTGGTGTGCACCGCCGGGGAGGAGGTCGACGGCACCGGCCTGACGCTGGTGACGGTGCGCTGCGCCGGGGCGGTGCCCACGCTGCTGGCCGGGCTGGGGGACCTGCTGCCGCTCGCGGTCACCGGCCGGGCGGTGGAGGAGGCGCCGTGAGGTGGCTGCGGGAGCGCCTGGGCAGCGGTGAGCGGGGCTCGGCGCTGGTGGAGTTCGTGTTCGTGGCGCTGGTGGTGTTCGTGCCCCTGGTCCACGTCGTCGCCGGGTTCTCCGCGGTGCAGCGCGGGGTGTTCGCCTCGACCGCGGCCGCACGCGAGGCCGGCCGGGCGCTGGCCACCGCACCGGACCTGGCGACCGGCCTGGCGCGCGCGGAGCGGGCCGCGCAGCTCGCGGTGGCCGACCAGTCGGTCGAGGCCACCGACGTCCGCCTGGCCTACGCCCCCGCCGGCGCCGGCTGCGACGCCGCAGGCGCCTACACCCCCGCGCTGGTGCCGGGGGAGGAGTTCTCCGTCTGCGCCACGGTGACCGTGCGGATCCCGCTGCTGCCGGAGTTCGTCGACGCCAACACCGCCACCGGCCAGTTCGTCGTCGAGACCGACCGCTACGTCGACCGATGAGCCGTCAGCCGGGGCCTCACAGTCAGCGCAGTAGCGTGAGGACGAGCTCCGCGGATCGGCCGGCCTGGGCCAGCATCGCCGTCCCGGCCTGGCCGAGGATCTGGCTGCGGGTCAGCGCGACCGTCTCGGCGGCCACGTCGGCGTCGCGGATCCGCGACTCCGACGCCGTGGTGTTCTCGATCGACGTGGTGAGCCGGTCGACGGTGTGCGCGAAGCGGTTCTCGACGGCGCCCAGGTAGGCCCGCGCCGACGAGACGAGGCCGATGGCCTCGTCGACGAGGCGGATCGCGTCGGCGCTCCCGCTGCGCCCGCTGTAGGTGGGGGTGCGCGCGACGGCGTCGGCGGCGGTCGAGCCGGGGCCGGGGGTCTCCCCGGTGAAGACGAGCTCGGTGGCGGTGGCGACGAACGGGATGAACGTGGTCTGCAGTGCGGTCAGGGCCGCGGAGTCGAGCCGGTCGATGTGGTCCTGCGCCGTGACGGCGCCGGTGTAGTCGACCGACGCGAGGTCGAAGGTCCGCCCGCCGTAGGACACCGTGCCGGTCAGCGCCCGGTAGCTGGCGGCGACCGTCCCCGCGGAGACGTAGTCCCCGGCCAGCGAGAGGCGGCCCGCTGAGGGGATCCCCTCGGCGGCGGAGACGGCCGGGACCACCGTGGCCCGGACGCTGCCGCCAGCTCCGACGCCGACCGTGGTGAGCCCGAGGCCGGCGGTGTCCAGGCCGCGGCCGGTCGGGGGGATGACGACGCGGACGGTCTCGGCGACGTTCGCCCCCACCTGGAAGAGGCGGTCGTAGCTGCCGTCCAGCAGGGGGATGCCGTTGGAGGCGGTGGTGTGCGCGATGCGGTCGAGCTCCCGCTTGAGCTGCTCGATCTCCGTGCCGACGGCCTCCGTCGCGCGCGCGTCCAGCGCGCCCGTGCCGGCTGCCTGGACGGACAGGTCGCGCATCCGCTGGAGGACGGCGGAGACCTCACCGAGCGCACCGTCGGCGGTCCGGACGACGCCGATGCCGTCCTGGGTGTTGCGGACGGCCACGGTCATCCCGCGGACCTGCGCGCGCAGGCCCTCGGAGATCGCCAGCCCCGCCGCGTCGTCGGCCGCGCTGCTGATGCGGAGTCCCGACGACAGGCGCCGCAGCGACGCGGTCGTGGCCTGGTCGGTCCGCGCCAGCACGCGGTGGGTGTTCAGTGCCGCGACGTTCGTGACGACGCCCAGGCCCATCGCCGCACCCCCGTCCCCGGCCTCGTGGTCGCCGCGGGTGCGGCGCATCCTGGACAACGGCCGCACCGGTTCCGATCTCGACTCGAACGCGGGATCGAGCTCCACGGGCGTCGAGCAGGCGTTTGCGCCTAGGAACTGCTCGGCGAGCCCGTGGACGAGTCGGTCCAAACGGTTGCGGACCATGTGCGCCTGCGGTGATGGTGACGGGCCCGGGGCTTCGGCGGGTCCCCTCGACGATTGTGTCCGGCAGGTAAATCAATTCGCCGGACGAGTGGATCACGACCCTTCCGAGGTGCCCGGCCCTAACTTCCCCCGGCATGACCATCACCTTGGAGAGATCAGGACGCGTCCCTCTCGGCGACCGCACGGTCAACCGGCTGGGCTTCGGCGGCATGAAGCTGGCCGGTCACCGGGTCACGGGGCCACCCGCCGACCGTGGAGCTGCCGTGGCCGTCCTGCGCCGGGCCGTCGAGCTGGGGGTAGAGCACATCGAGACGAGCGACCACTACGGCCCGCACGTCGTGAACCAGCTGATCCGTGAGGCACTGCACCCCTATCCCGAGGGCCTGGTCATCGTCACCAAGGTGGGAGCCCGCCGCACCACGGACGGGGGATGGGCCGAGGCGCTGAGCCCCGAGGAGCTGCGCCGAGCGGTGCAGGACAACCTGAGGGAGCTGGACCTCGACGTGCTGGACGTGGTCAGCCTGCGGATGCCGGGGCTGGGTGAGCCGGCGGAGCGCTCGCTCGCCGAGCCGTTCGAGGCGCTGGCGGAACTGCGACAGGAGGGGCTCATCCGCCACCTCGGGGTGTCCCACGTGACCCCGCTGCAGGTCGCCGAGGCGCGGAGCGTGGCCCCGGTGGCGTGCGTGCAGAACCACTACAACCTGATCCACCGCGTGGACGACCCCCTCATCGACGCGCTGGCCCGGGAGGGGATCGCCTACACGGCGCTGGAGGGGATGTCCTACACGTCGTTCTTCCCGAACGGTGTGATGACGCCGCGGCAGTCGGCGGCGCTGGAGGCGGTCGCGCGGCCGCTGGGGGCCAGCCCGGCGCAGGTGGCCATGGCCTGGCTGCTGGCCCGCTCCGCCAACCTGCTGGTCATCCCGGGCGCCGCCTCGGTGGCGCAGCTGGAGCAGAACGTGGCGGCGGCCGCCCTGGAGCTCGACCCCCTCGACCTGGCGGAGCTGGAGCGCATCGGCGGCACCAGCGGACCCGACCCCGACCGGGGGTCCCCGGCTCGGCGGTGACGGCCCGGAGCAACGGCCGCCACCGCCTGGGAGTCCGCATCCGGGATGCGGCGTCCCGGCCCCTTCGGTCGACCGAAGGGGCCGGGACGCCGAACGCCGGGAGGATCGCCGGCGTCCGTTCACCGTGATCGGGGAGATCACCGAGGAGGACCGCGCCCCTCTCGGGGACCGATCTGTTCGGCGTGCCGGGGACGAACCGGGCTGCGCCCCGCAATCCCGCGTGCCCAGCGCTCCGGACAGACCCTGCAGGTGTCCGGCACCGGTCGGATCAGCGCCATGGCGAGCATCGGGATCTGGACGGTCTCCACACAGGCGCTCGAGGGACTCAGCCAGACGCTGGTCCAGCAGTCGCCGACGCCGGCGTCGAGGAGGACGGCGTCGCCGCTCGGGGACGTCTCGGCCGCCGTCCACCCCGATGGCCGGTCTCCCACGCTGCCCGGGGCCGGGCACCCGGCGCGGGCCCCGGGAGGAGCGTCGTCAGCGGACGTAGGTGGTGCCTCCGCCGAGGGCGGTCAGCACGATCATGCCGGTGAAGGCGAGGAGGATGAAGGCGACCACGACGGCGAACAGCAGCCAGCCGCGTTCCTCGAGGCCGCGCTTCGCGGGCTTCGTCTCGGTGGGCACGAGGGCGGCGGGGGAGTCCGGCACCTCGACGGCCGGTCCGGAGTCCTCGGCGGCACGGGGCGGTCGGTCGACGGGCACGCTCATGGCGACTCCCTGGGGAAGCCGGCCGGGGGGACCGGCGACCGGACGCCGGCGGCTCGGCGCCCGGTCGCCACGCTAAGGGGACCCGGCGCCCGCCGGAGGAGTCGGAAGTCCCTCCCGATCCGTGCACCGCAGCAGCGCGGCGGCCGGTGACGGCGTTCCCTCCGACGGCGCTCAGCCGATCCGCAGCCCCAGCAGCTGCGCCAGCACCACCGCCTGCTCGGCGCGGATGCGGGCGCCGTCCAGCGGGGTGGTGCGCGGGTCGAACGCGGACAGGTCGCTGCCGCGCAGGTCCGCCCCCGACCAGCGGCTGCCCTCCAGGGCCGCGGCCGACAGGTCGGCGTCGGTGACGGTGGCGCCGGTGAGGTCGGCGCCGCGCAGGTCCACCTCGCGCATCCGCACGCCGGCGAGGACGGTTCCGCGCAGGTCCGCGTCGACCAGCGACACGAACGACCAGTCGCCGCCGGTCACCCGCAGCGGCCGCAGGGAGCAGTCGGCGAACGCGCTGCCGAGGAAGGTGCAGTCGGTGAACTCGGCGGTGGTGAACGAGCAGGCGGTGAAGCGGCAGCCGCGGAACGCCGAGGCCTCGTGCCGGCCGGCGGACAGCCGGCAGTCGGTGAAGGCGCACTCCTCGAACGTCGCGCCCACCGACTCGGTCTCGCTGAGGTCGACGCCGAGGAAGGTGCAGCGCAGGAACGACCGGCCCGACAGGTCCTCGGCGTACCAGTCCTCGTCGCGCAGGGTCTCGTCCTCCCGGGCGCCGGTCACCGCGCGACCCTCGAGGCCGGTGGCGCGAGTGCCGCCGCTCGCGCCGTGCGTGCGGGGTCAGCCGCCGCGCTTGACCTCGGCCTGGACGATGCCGCCGATCGCCAGCCGCAGCGCCTCGCTGGAGCCGTCGCCCTCGGCGAGCGCGGCCCGCGCGTCCTCGGGCAGCAGCGCCGGGTCGACGTCGTCGAGCCAGGCCACGTCGTCGCCGTTGCGGCGGCCCACCTGCAGGCCGGGGGCGCCCTTGCGGATGACGTACCGCTCACCGTCGATGTCGAGTGTCAGGTCGTCGCTCATGGCCAGGCCCCTACCCCGCGCGGCCCGGGACACGCGCCGCGCAGGATGGCCGGCGTGGACAGCGAGGACGTCGTCGAGGTGGTCGTCACCGGTCCGGACGCCGAGTGGCTGGCTGGGTACACGCGGACGCTGGTCGGGGAGCGGCTGGCCGCCTGCGGTCACCAGCTCGCCGCGATCCGGTCGGTGTACCGGTGGGAGGGGCAGGTGCACGACGACCCCGAGGCCCGCGTCGCCCTGCACACCCGCCGCTCGCTGGTGCCGGCGGTCGTCGCCCGCACCGCCGAGCTGCACCCCTACGACGTCCCCTGCGTCATCGCGCTGCCGCTGGCCGGTGGCAGCCCCGACTACCTGCGCTGGGTGGTCGCCGAGACCCGCGCTCCCTAGGGGGTGAGCACCAGCTTGCCGCGCACGTGCCCCTCCCGGCTGCGCCGGAGGGCCTCGGCCGCCTGCCCGAAGGGGTACGTGCCGGCGACCGGGAGCTCGAGGCGGCCCTGCCGGACCAGTGTGGCCACCTCGGCCAGCCGCGGTGCGCCGCCGGCGCTGCTCGTCGTCACCTGCACGCCGAGCTCGGCGGCGCCGAAGTCGGCGATGGTCACGACCTTCCCCGGGTCGCCGGTGAGCGCGATCAGGTCGCGCACCGAGCCCTTCCCGGCGGTGTCGATCCCGCCGTCCACGCCGTCGGGCGCCATCTCCCGCACCCGGCCGGCCAGGCCCTCGCCGTAGGTGGTCGGCAGCGCGCCGAGCGAGCGGACGAAGTCGGCGTTGGCGGGGCTCGAGGTCCCGATGACGCCCAGACCCCGGCTGACCGCGACCTGCACGGTGACGGTGCCGACGCCGCCGCTGGCCCCGTCGACGACGACGGTCCGCCCGGGAGCGAGCCCCAGCAGGTCGAGCACGCGGACGGCGGTCTCCCCGGTCACGCCCAGCCCGGCGGCGACCTCGAAGGAGACGTTGGGGGGCTTGGGCGCCCAGGCGGTGAGGACGGCGTACTCGGCGGCCGCGGCACCCGAGGCGAGCCCGAAGACCGGGTCACCGACCTGGACGCCGGTGACACCGTCGCCGACCTCGTCGACGACCCCCGCGGCGTCGTAGCCCGGCACGGTCGGCCCGTCCGGCTGCCCGCCGCCGGCCATCATCCCGCTGACCTGCTTCCAGTCCAGCGGGTTGACGCTGGCCGCCCGGACGGCGATCCGGACCCGCCCCCGCCCGGCGTGCGGCTCCTCGACCTCCCCGACGGACAGGACGTCGGGCTCCCCGTACTGGGTGTAGACGACGGCGCGCACCTGCGGCTCCTCTTCGACGACGGACGGACGACGGTGGCTGTAACCGCGGTCACCGTCCGCGCGTTCCCGCCGTCGCCCGGGCTCGCCCGCAGCTCGCCGTCAGCCCGGCTCACCACGGTCACAGCACCCCCGGACGCGGCTCCCGTCGGTCCTGATCGCGATGGTCCCGTGTGCGGTCACCGAGGAGCGCGTGAGCACGCAGGATCTCCTGAGAGTCGCAGTCGCGGCCATCCATCTCGAGACCGTGGCGTCATCGGAATTGACGGACACCGCCATTCCTCAGTGAATCGGATCCTTCGCGCGACGTGTACGTCACGGTCAGTCACACCGCGATGGCGCACTTCGGTCGACCTCTCCCTCGCCGCGGTGAGGGGCACCGGTTTCGAGACTCCGGAGCGCCATTGCACTCGACCGACGCCCTGATTCCTCACTGGAGTGGATCATTAACGGAATGTGTATGTAACGTTCCGTTATATCGCGATAGCCAACTGCAGGCGGGCGTTGGGGTACGAGAAACTTTGTTCTTTTCGGGACCTAAGGTCTGGACAGTGGCTCCTCTTCGATCCAGGCTGTGCCCCTGCCTTGCACGGTTCCGCAGCCACGGGGGATGGCCGGGACGAGAGGAGGGGCCAACCCCGAAGAGCCGAGGTGCTCTCGGAGTCGGCTTGCACGGCGTACAGGTCAATGGCACGCGCCTGGCCCCCGTTATGCGTGCGGCGCGGGCTCATTCGACCGAGACCGCATCTCTTCCTAGCCCGCGAGGATTGCGATGAAACCCTGCCCCGACCCGCGCGTCGGCATAATCGGTGTCGGCTATTGGGGCTCCAAGCACGTCCGAGTCCTGCACAGCCTGGAAAGCGTTTCATCCGTCGCCATCATCGACAGCCGTGAAGAACGCCTCCGTCCGCTGGTGAAGAGCTTTCCGTCGCTCCGCGGCTTCACCGACCTGGACGCCGCGCTGCCGCACGTCGATGCACTGGTGATCGCCACACCGCCGACCACACACGTTCCCATCGCGCTCAAGGCGCTGTCAGCAGGCAAGCACGTGCTGGTGGAGAAGCCGCTGGCGACCTCGAGCGCGGGGGCGCAGCAGCTGGTCGACACGGCCGACCAGCAGGACGTCGTGCTGATGGCGGGTCACACCTTCGAGTACAACAGCGCCGTGTGGCGGCTCCGCGAGCTGGTCCAGAGCGGAGCACTCGGGGAGCTGTTCTACATCGACAGCGCTCGACTGAACCTCGGGCTCTACCAGACGGACGTCAACGTCATCTGGGACCTGGCCCCCCACGACGTCTCGATCATCAACCTGCTGATGGGGAGGCAACCCTCGTCGGTGCAGGCGTGGGGTTCCCGGCACGCGCACCGCCGCTTCGAGGACGTCGCCTACCTGAGGATGACGTACGAGGACATCGGGATGTCGGCGCACATCCACGTGAGTTGGCTGGATCCCTGCAAGGTGCGCCGGGTGACGGTCGTCGGCAGCCGCAAGATGGCCGTCTACAACGACCTCTCCGCCGAGGAGCGGATCCGCGTCCACGACAAGAGCGTGTCCTTCCCGGCCGGCGACGCGGACCTGACGCAACCACCGATGTCCTACCGCTACGGCGACATCACGTCCCCGTACGTCCCGGCCGCGGAACCACTCGCCGTGCAGGACGAACACTTCGTCACCTGCGTCGCCACCGGTGCCCGCAACCGGACACCCGGGCGCAGCGGCCTCGCGGTGGTCCAGGTCCTGGAGGCCGCACAAACCTCCCTGCAGAGCGGTCGTCCGACGTCGCTGACGGCGCACGGCGGCGTGCGCGCCGATCTGGCGGTCTCGGGGGCCCGGCCGTGACGACTCGCAGGGAGGGCGCCGGCCCGATGGCCGTACCGCTGGGGCAGGAGGAGCGACGGTGACCTCGACCCATCGCCTGCCGCCGTCGGGCACGCAGTGCCTGCTGTCCGCGCGTCCGACCCCGACCGACCGCATCCCGTTCGCCGACCTGGCCGCCATGACGCGGGAGGTGCGGGAGGAGGTCGAGGCGTCGTTCGCGCAGGTCCTCGACTCGGGGCGCTTCATCGGCGGAGAGGTCGTCGAGCGCTTCGAACAGGACTGGGCCGCGCACTGCCGGACGGCGCACGCCGTGGGCGTGGCCAACGGGACCGACGCCCTGCAGCTGGCCCTTCGAGGCCTGGGGATCGGCCCCGGTGACGAGGTCGTCGTCCCGGCGAACACCTTCGTGGCGACCGCGG
This sequence comes from Geodermatophilus maliterrae, assembly GCF_041018925.1. Taxonomy (NCBI): domain Bacteria; kingdom Bacillati; phylum Actinomycetota; class Actinomycetes; order Geodermatophilales; family Geodermatophilaceae; genus Geodermatophilus; species Geodermatophilus maliterrae. The sequence goes on along the minus strand of NZ_JBFNXQ010000022.1, from coordinate 27,885 downwards.
AGGCAGTCGTCCTCGCCGGTGCCACGCCGCGTTTCGCCGACGTCGGCCCGGACACGCTGCTGCTGACCGCAGCCACGCTCGAGGCGGCGCTCACCCCGCGGACCCGCGCGGTGGTCGTCGTCCACCTCTACGGTCAGATCGCCGACATGGACGCCATCGCGCGGGTCGCCGCGGCCTCCGGGCTGGCCGTGGTCGAGGACGCGGCACAGGCGCACGGGGCGGTGTGGCGTGGTAGGCCCGCCGGTTCGCTGGGCGACGTGGGGTGCTTCAGCTTCTATCCCGGCAAGAACCTCGGCGCCTTCGGCGACGCCGGAGCCGTCGTCACGGACGACGCCGACCTGGCCCATCGGATCCGGTGCACGCGCGACCACGGCCGGGCGCAGGGCTCCCACCACGAGCACCCGTTCCTGGGGACGAACAGTCGCATGGACGCCCTGCAGGCCGCCGTCCTCTCCGCGAAGTTGCCCCGGCTGGCGGCATGGACGTCCGCTCGGCAGCTCCGCGCGGAGCAGTACCGGACCGAGCTGTCCGGTGGGCCGGTGCGGTTGGTGGACGACGCCTCCGGTGGGGGCCACGTGTACCACCTGCTGGTCGCCCGCGTCCACGCCCGCGACCGCGTCCGATCCGCCCTGGACCAGGCCGGCATCGAGACGGGCCTGCACTACCCCAGGCCGTGCCACCTGCAGCTGCCGTACACCGGGTGCGCGGACGGGGCTCTGCCGGTGACGGAGCAGGCGGCCGGGGAGATCCTGTCCCTCCCGATGTTCCCCCACCTGACGGCCGAACAGGTGACCCGGGTCTGCGACCAGCTCCAGGAGATCGTCGCGGCGGCGGTGGACGCGGATGTCGCCTGAGGTCGACGCCGGTCCCGGACTGAAGGCCGACCCGGACGTCCTGCTGGGGTACGCCCCGGCCCGACCGGCCCCGGGCCCCCTGGTGCTCGGCCGGGAGGCCCGCCTGCGCAGCGGCACCGTCCTCTACCGGGGTTCGTCCATCGGCGCCCGGTTCGAGACCGGCCACCACGTCGTCGTCCGCGAGCAGTGCCACATCGGGGACGACGTCGCGGTCTGGACCGGTTCGGTGATCGACTACGGCTGCCACATCGCCGACTCGGTGAAGATCCACACCAACTGTTACGTCGCCCAGTTCACCGACATCGGTGAGGGGGCGTTCCTCGCTCCTGGTGTGACCATCGCCAACGACCTCTACCCGGGCAGCGCGGCGTCCCAGGAGGTCATGTCCGGGCCGCGCATCGGTGCCGGAGCGCGCATCGGGGTGAACGTCACCATCCTGCCGTTCGTGCGGATCGGCGCCGGAGCCCTCGTCGGAGCCGGTGCGACCGTCACGCGCGACCTCCCCGACCGCTGCGTCGCGTTCGGCAACCCGGCGGTCGTCCGCGGGTGGGTCGACGAGCTGGTCGACATCGGTGCGCGGGTGGAAGCCGCAGAGGACTCCGCGGCCCGCTATCGCCTGGCGCGGAGGGGACCGTGATCGGGCACCTCGCGCACGCCTCGGCGTCGCCGCCGACGACCCGCACACGAGGGCGTGCGGCGCCAGACGTCACCACCTCGTCGGACCCCACAGCCGACGCCGTCCACCGGCGACGGACCGCGGCCCGGGTCCTCGACCTGCTGGTGGCCGGCGTGGCGCTGGTCCTCCTCGCGCCGCTGATGGCCGCCGTCGCCGTGCTCGTCCGGTGCACCTCCAGGGGGCCGGCGCTGTTCAGGCAGGTCCGCCTCGGCCAGCACGGGCGACCGTTCGTGATGCTCAAGTTCCGGACGATGTACGTGGACGCCGACGACCGGTTGCACCGGGAGTACGTGCGGAGGCTCCTGACCGAGCCCGCGGCGGTCGTGCCCGGCCCCGACGGGCTCTACAAGCTCGTCGGCGACCCGCGGGTCACCCCGGTGGGGCGCTGGCTGCGGACGTCCAGTCTCGACGAGCTGCCGCAGCTGATCAACGTCCTGCGCGGGGAGATGGCCCTGGTCGGGCCCCGTCCGGTGCTCCCGTGGGAGGCCGCGCTGTTCGGTCCCCGCCACAGCACACGGTTCCAGGTCCCCCCCGGGATCACCGGTCTGTGGCAGACCAGCGGCCGCAACCGGCTGACCATGACCCAGGCCCTCGACCTCGACCTGCAGTACGTGGAGCGGCAGTCGCTCCTCCTCGACCTCAGGATCCTGCTGCGCACCGTCCCGGTCGTCCTGGGTCGCGAGGGCGTCCGGTGAGCCCGTCCGGACGGCTGGACCCCCGGGGGCCGGACTCGGGCGGCCTCGAGGAGGAAGCCGCCACTGCCGCGGCACGGGACTCCGTCCGGATAGCCGGGTGGACGCTGGTGAGCCGCCTCACCGGGGTGGTGCGGGTGGCGGCCATCGGCGCGGTCCTGGGGCCGACCCTCCTCGGCAACACCTTCCTGTTCGCCAACACCTTGCCGAACCTCGTCTACTACGGCTTCCTGGCGGGATCGCTGTTCTCCTCGCTCCTGGTGCCCGCACTCGTCGGGACGATGGATGCCGGCGATCGCCGCGCCTCGGAGCGGATCGCCGGCGGTTTCCTCGGGGTCACGGCGGCGGCCGTGGCCGTGGCCGCCTGTGCCGCGGTGCTCGCGGGCCCGCTCCTGCTCCGGCTCGGTGCACTCGGGACGCAGGCCGAGGCGGTCGGAGCCGCCCAGGAACGCGCCGGCCGCCTGCTGCTCGTGCTGGTGATCCCCCAGGTGCTGCTCTACGCCCTGATCGCCTCCTCGACCGCGGTGATGAACGCGCGCCGGCGGTTCGCCCTGGCAGCGGCGGCCCCGGCGCTGGAGAACCTCGGCATCCTGGCCGTCCTCGGCACGACCGCGGTCCTGTTCGGGACGGCCGGGGAGATCGGCGCGGTCCCCGGCTCGGAGCTGGTGCTCCTGGGCGCCGGAGCCACGGCTGCCGTGGCCCTGCACGCCTCGGTCCAGTGGTGGGGAGCCAGGCGTGCGGGCGTCACACTGCGGCCCAGGGCGGGGTGGCGGGATCCCGACGTGACGGCCCTCGTCCGGCGGGCTCTGCCGGCCCTGGCCCTCGCCGCTGTCACGGCCCTCCAGCTGCTGACCCTGCTGGTCCTGGCCAACCGGGTGCCCGGCGGCGTGGTGGCCGTCCAGCTGGGGCTCAACGTCCACTACTTCGTCGTGGCGCTGGGTGCGACCCCGGTGGCCCTGTCCCTCCTCCCACGGTTGTCACGCCTGGACTCGGTGGCGCGGTTCCGGGACACGCTGGGCCGGGGCCTGGCCCTGGTCGTCTTCGTGACCGTGCCGGCAGCGGTCGGCTGCGCGCTCCTGGCCCGGCCGTTCGCCGAGGTCGTCGCGGTGGGACGCATGGGCTCGGCCGCTGGTGTCCAGCTCATCGCCACGACGGTCGCGGCCCTGGCCGTGGGCATGGTCGGGGAGGGCCTCTTCCAGGTCCTCACCTTCGCCAGCTACGCCCGCAAGGACACCTGGGCGCCGCTGCGGTCGATGGCCGTACAGGCGGGCACCTTCTTCGTCCTGGCGAGCAGCGCCCTCCTCGTCGGCCCGGACCAGGTGCTGCTCGTGCTGGCTCTGTCCTTCGCGGCCGCGAACCTCGTCGGCGCATGGCACCTCGCCGTCCGGTCGCGGCGGGAGCTCGGGACGTTCGGTCGTGAGCTCGCCCCGTGCGTGCGGCGCGTGCTGGCCGGCACGGCCCTGATGGCTCCCCCGGTGTGGGCGGCCGCCGTCCTCGTGCCGCACTGGGTCGGCGGCCGTCTCGGTTGGTCGATCGCCGCGGCCACGGCCGCCGCCCTCGGTGCTGCCGTGTTCCTCCTCCTGCAGGCATGGTGGCGGGCGCCGGAGCTGGCCCGGACGCGGAAGGGTGCGCTCCGCTCCCGGAGCCGGGCAGCCGCGGTCGGAGACGCGCCGTGACGCCGCACACCCTCCTCCCGCCGGGTGGCGCACTGCCTGCCGGAGCGGCACCCCGGGTCCGCGCTCTCCGGGCACCGGTCAGACGTCCGCTGGAGGCCGGCGTCCTCGTCGCGGCCGGTGGTGCAGCCGCAGTCGCGGCGTACCAGCCGGTGGCGGCGCTCGCGGCCGGTCTGCTGGCCGGGCTGGCGGCCCTGGTCTGGGCGCGCCCGGTGACGGCGGCCTACCTGCTCATCGGCGTGACACCACTCGTCGCCGGCATCGACCGGGGTGTCGCGATCCCCGTGCTGCGGCCCAACGAGGCCCTCGAGCTCGTCCTCGGCGCCACCCTCGCCGTCCGGTGGCTCGTCGGGCTGCGAGCCGGACAGGTGCCGCTCGGACGGCCCGATGCCGTCGAGGCGGCCATCCTGCTCCTGGCCGTCACGAACTCGGTCACGCCGCTGACGACGATGGCCGTCCGCGGTCAGAGCATCACCACGGACGACCTCTTCTACAGCCTGGTGCTGTGGAAGCTCGCCGGCGTGTACCTCATCGTCAGGTCCGCCGTCCGCAGCGAGCGCGAGGTCCGCACCTGCCTGCTCGTGTCAGTGGCCGCCGCGTCGCTCGTCGCGATCGTCGGCATCCTGCAGGGCCTGGACCTGCTCGGTGTCCGCGGCTTCCTGGCGCAGTACTACGCCCAGTTCGGTGACGCGGCGGCGATCATCACCGTGCCGCGCGGCGGGTCGACGCTGTCCCTGCCGGCCGCGACCGCAGACTTGATGATCATGAACCTGGCGGTGGCCACGGCACTGTGGCTCCGCGTGCGGCGGTTCACCGTCCTCTACGGCACCGTCGTGGCGTTGTTCGTCGTCGCCACCCTGGCGGCCGGTGAGTTCTCCAGCGCCATCGGCCTGGTGCTCGGCATCGGGACCCTGGCCCTGGTCACCGGCTCGCTGGCGTTGCTGGGCTTCTTCGGGCTGCTCGGGACGGCCGGGGCCGTGGCTGTGTGGCCGGTGATCGCCGAGCGCCTCGAGGGTTTCTCCCACGCCTCCGGTATGCCGGTCAGCTGGGTGGGCCGCCTGCACAACCTCCAGACGTACTTCTGGCCGGAGCTGGCCTCGCCGTCCAACTTCCTGCTGGGTGTCCGGCCGAGCGCGCGCGTGCCCGTGGCGAGCCAGGCGACCGGGTGGGTGTGGATCGAGAGCGGGTACACCTGGCTGCTGTGGGGAGGCGGCGTCCCCCTGCTAGCGAGCTTCCTGTTCCTCACCTGGGCGGTCGCCCGACGCGGCTGGGCCGTCGCCCGGGACCGCCAGGACGCGATCGGCGCCGCCGGCGCCGCGACCCTCGTCGGCATCGTGATCGTCGCGGTCCTGATGGCCTTCGACCCCCACGTGACCTACCGGGGGTCGGCAGATGCGTTGTTCGCGTTGATCGCCCTCACGGCCGGAGCCGCGCGACGTCGTCCCGGCCGACCGGCGGAGGACCGCGAGGACCGCAGCCACATCGACGGGGGCCGATGGTGACCCGGCCGACGACCTCGGACGGAGAGGTGTGAGGAGCTGATGGTGAACGTCCCGACGTACCCGGCCCCGCTCAGGGCGCCGCGCCACCGCTCGCTGCTCAAGGCGCACGCGCGCTGGATCCTCGCGGTCGCGCTCGTGGCCGTCGCCGGTGCGTGCCTGCTGTCCTGGCAGTTCTCCGACCACGTGTACCGATCCGAGGCCCGGGTGCTGGTCAACCCCGGCCTCACACCCGGCGGCACACCGCTGCCCCCGGACATGGAGACCGAACGCCAGGTGGTCGCCTCCGCGGTGGTGACCTCGGAGGCCGCTCGCGGATCCGGGACGTCCACCGCGCAGCTCCAGCGGCGGTTGACCACGTCCGTGCCGGCGGACAGCAGCGTCCTGGTGCTCCGCTACTCCGACACGTCGGCCGAGACCGCCCAGCGTCGTGCCCAGGCCATCGCCGACGCCTACCTCGCCTACCGGGCCCCGCAGGTGGCCATGCTCAGCGCCGCCACCCTGCCCCGGTCCGCCACCGGGCCGAACTACCTGCTCAACGGCGCCGCCGGCCTGGCGCTGGGGCTCCTGCTCGGGGTGGGCAGTGCGCTGCTCAGAGACCGTCTCGACGATGCCGTCCGCGGGCCGCGGGACTTCATCGAGCAGACCGACCTGCCGGTCCTGGCCACCGTCCGCTCCTCCGATGCCCTCGGTGCCGACGGCAGCGGGGGGCTCGTCGTCCTCGACGAGCCCGATTCGCCGGCCGCCGAGGCGCATCGGCAACTGCGCAGGAAGGTCGGTCGCGCGGCCCACGGCCGGCACCGGACCACCACGGTGACCCTGGTGACCAGCGCTGCGCGGGACGACGGCGCCGCGCAGGTGGCGGCGAACACCGCCGTCGCCCTCGCGCAGGCCGGCGCGCAGGTCCTGCTCGTCGAGGGCGACCTGAGGACCCCACGGCTGGCCGGTCTCTTCGACGTCCCGGCTGAGGGCGGCCTCGGCGTGGTGCTCACCGGTGAGGTCGGCTTGGCCGAGGCGGTCCGCGACAGCCGGGTCGACCGGCTGCGCCTGCTGCCGGCCGGCGCCGAGGCGGTGCCCCGTCCGTGGGAGCTGTTCGACGACGAGGCCGTGGAGAAGCTGCTCAGTCAGGTCCCCGCCGACGTCGATCACGTGGTCCTGCACGCGCCACCCGTCCTCGGCGCGGCCGAGACGTGCGTCCTCGCCGAACACGCCCACCTGCTGGTGATCGTCGTCGCCACGGGCCGGACCGGCCGCCACGACCTCGGGACGGCGCTGACCGAGCTGGACGACGTCCGGGCGGCGTTGCTCGGCGGGGTCCTGGTCCTCCACGACGGTCCCCGAGGGGATCGCCGCCCGGTCCGCCCGCCCCGCCGACGAGGGAACGGCGCACCGGCGCGGTCGGCTGTCGGGCACGCCGACCCGGCAGAGGACCTGCACGGCGGCGAGCACCGCGCCGAGGACGCCCGACGAGGAGAGGAACAGCAGCATGACCGCATCACCAACGCCGGGTAGCACCGATGGTCCTGGGCACGCGGCAGCCTGACGTGGGTCCTGTCCCCGGGGGGCCGGTGAGGTGGCGCCCGGCTCGCCCCCGGCGGGACCGGCCGCGCGTGCTCGTCATCGTCGAGAACCTGCCGCTGGCCCGGGACCGCCGTCTCGGGAAGCAGACCGGCGCGCTGGTGGCCGCCGGCTACGACGTGACGGTGGTGTGCCGCAGCGACCCGGGCAACCGGGCGCTGGCCGGGGTCGACGTCGCCGAGTACGCCGCTCCCAGGGACGCGACGAGCAAGTTCGGCTTCGTGCGCGAGTACGGGTACTCCTGGCTGAGAGCGGCACTGGCCTTCCTCCGCGTCGCCGTTCGGCCCGGGTTCGACGTGCTGCAGCTGTGCGGGCCACCGGACATCTACTTCCCGCTCGGCCTCCTGGCCCGCGCGCTGGGCAAGCCCACGGTGTACGACCAGCGCGACCCGTCCCCGGAGCTCTACGCCACCCGCTACGGGTCGGGAGGAGGGACGGTGCACCGGATCCTGCTCGCGTTGGAGGCCGCCACGTACCGCAGCGCCGATCACGTGGTCACCGTCAACGGGACCCTGGAGCGGCTGGCGCACACCCGGGGCGGGGTGCCCGGCGACCGTGTGACCATCGTGGGCAACGGCCCGGTGCTGGCCGCCACCTCCAACCGGACACCGCGCCCGGAGCTCAGGAACGGCCGGGCGCACCTGTGCTGCTGGGCCGGGGTGATGGGGCCTCAGGACCGCCTGGATCTCGCGGTACGGGCGGTCTCCCACCTGGTGCACGAGACAGGGCGCACGGACTGCCACTTCGCGTTCGTCGGTGACGGCGAGGCTCGAGCTGACGCCGTGCACCTGGCCCGCGAGCTCGGAGTCGCGGAGTGGGTCAGCTTCCCCGGGTTCCTGCCCTCCGAGGGCGTGTACACCTACCTGGCGACCGCGGACGTCGGGATCGAACCCGGTGTCGACCCCACCGTGTCGCCGGTGAAGGTCATGGAGTACATGTCCTTCGGCCTGCCGCTGGTCGCCTTCGACGTCCTGGAGGCGCGCCTGCTCGCCCGTGCGGCCGCCCTGTACGCCGCGCCCGGTGACGTCGCGGGCTTCGCCGACCGGATCAGCCGGCTGCTGGACGATCCCGTCGCGCGCCGCCGGATGGGAGCAGCCGGCCGCAGTCGGGTGGAGGAGACCCTGGCCTGGGACCACCAGGCCCCCGCCTACCTCGCCGTCTTCGACCGCTTGCTGCACCCCGACGGGATGCGCGGGGGTCGGCGTCCGCTCAGGCCGCGTACCGGTACAGCAGCTCGCCCAGCCCGCGGCAGACGGTCGTGGGTGAGCGCCGGATGAGGGAGGCGAGCACGGCGTGCGCCGCCGACCCGGCCCGGTAGTCGACCCGACCGGAGGAGGACGTGTAGCAGAGCGGGCGCGTCTCCGCTCCCCAGCTCTCCTTGAACTGCACCAGGCCGGGGTTGTCCAGATCGGTGCGGCCGAGGTCGAAGGTCGCGTACTGCCGCTCGGTGGCCCAGGCGATGGCCTCCGCCATGACGGCGTGGTTGGGGCGCACCGACCAGGCGCGGGAGTCCGAGGCGCCGTACTTGTAGGTCACCGTGCGGCCACCGATCAGGTAGACCGCGCCCGCCACGGCGGTGCCGCCGTGACGGGCGATCAGGACGAAGCCGCCGCCCGGTTCGAGCACCCGGTCCCACAGGACCCGGAAGTAGCCGCGCGGCTGGGCCGGCACACCCTGGCGACGGCGGGTCTCGACGTGCAGCCGGTAGTACGTGTCGACCACCTCGCCGACCTCCTCGGCGGCGCGGACCTGCACGCCCAGACGCCGGGCGGTCGCGATGTGGCGCCGCACGGATCCGCGGGGCCGTGGGAGGCGCCCTCCGTCGCCGGCGGCGGACGTGAGGGCGAGCGCGTGGGTGACGGCCACCTGCCGGCTCCGGGCACCGGGGAACTCGCAACCGGTCCGGACGTCGAGTTCGGCGACACCACGGGCACGGCGGAGCGCGTCGACCTGCGACAGGAGCGCCGCTGCGGACCCTCCGGGAGCGACCAGCGGTCCGCACTCGTCGGAGAACGGCAGGCAGGACCACCGCCGCGTCCCCGTGGGGCGCCGGACCTCGATGAGCGGGAGCCCCGCGAGCAACGTCCCGGCGGTGTCCCGCTGCACCGCGACGAGTGCACGGAACCCGTAGGCACCGCAGAGGGTGGCGAGCCAGGCGGGCTGGTGGAAACACGTGGCGTCCGGGTGGCCGGCCACGAACCTGCTCCACTCGGTGCCCCAGGCATCGACGAGCTCCCCGGCACCGGGCGATCCGAACTCCTGGGCCGGGCCGGACACGGGTCTACCCCACCACGGACCGGCAGACGGTCACAAGGAGTCCGGGAGCCGTCGCCGGACGCCTCCACCCCGTACGTCCCGCCGGCTCGCCGGGCCGGCGAACAGGAGGCGTCTTCCCGGACGACCGGCACGGCCGCGGAGCCGGAGCGGCCCGTCGGCCGGCGCTCGTCCCCACCCGTCTCGCGAGCGAGGAGGTCCCGGACGTGTTCACCAGCAGCCAGCCCTTCGTGGTGTTCGACCATCTCCGTGTCCCGTACCAGGTCGACCCGGACCTCGGGACCGGCACCGGTCCCGGGAGGCCAGGCCTGCCGTGGGGCCGGCTGACCGCCGCTGCGGGCACTCGCCGAGCCGCGCTCAGCTGGCCCGACTTCGACACCGGTCGGCCGGTGCCCGACCTGCGGGCCCGGCGGTTCCGGCTGGGCGGGCTGCTGCTGCACGGGCGCCTGCTCGACGACGACCTCCTCGCGGCCGCGCTGACCGGCGCCACGGGATCGTGGGCCCGCGCCGAGGCGGTCCGGGCCGACGACGGGACACTGCTGGGATCGGTCTGGCGCTCGTCGGAGGGCGACGTCGCGCTGCCGTTCGACCCGGGGGAGGTGGTGACCCGCTTCTGGAGCGAGCGGTACGCCGACGCGCCCGGTGCCGGCGTCAGACGGAGGGTGCGGTCGGCGGCACTGGCCGGCTACTACGCCACCCGGCCGGTGCTGCCCCGGTCGCTGCAGATCAGGCTGCGGCGCGCCGCCAGCCGGATCCAGCGCCGCAGGTCATTCCCCAGGTGGCCGGTGGAGGACTCGCTGCACGGGTTCCTGCAGCTGGTGCTCGAGTGGGCCGCTTCGGTCTCGGGGCAGCAGGTCCCGTGGATCGCTCCCTGGCCTGCCGGGCGGACCTGGGCGCTGGTGCTGACCCACGACGTGGAGACCGAGTCCGGAGTACGTCGGATCCCGGTGCTGCGCACCATCGACCGGGAGGCCGGTCACCGGGCCTCGTGGAACCTCGTTCCGGGACGCTACGACGTCCACGACGCGCTGGTCCGCGACCTGCAGGACGACGGGCTGGAGGTCGGCGTCCACGGGCTGTACCACGACGGTCACGACCTGGACCCCCGGGAACTGCCGACCCGTCTGCCGGCGATGCGGCGCTGGGCGGAGAGGTGGGAGGCCGTGGGCTTCCGCTCCCCGGCGACGCACCGAAACTGGGACGTGATGTCCACGTTGCCGTTCGAGTACGACTCGTCCTCGCCCGACACCGACCCGTTCGAACCGCAGGCCGGTGGGTGCTGCAGCTGGTGGCCGTTCTTCAACGGCCCGGTCGTCGAACTGCCCATCACGCTGCCCCAGGACCACACCCTGTTCGTGATCCTCCGTGCCCGCGACGGGGAGGCGTGGATCGACAAGGCGGAGCGCATCCGGGCCGCCGGTGGCATGGCGCTGCTCATCACCCACCCGGACTACACCGACCTCGGGCCCGTGGCGGAGGCCTACCGGCAGCTGCTGGCACACTTCGCTTCCGATCCCGGGGTGTGGCGACCACTGCCCGCCGAGGTGGCGGCGTGGTGGCGGCGGCGGGCGGCCTCGCACCTGGAGAGGGACGGAGCCGGGTGGCGGGTGACCGGTCCGGCGGCGGCGGAGGCGACCATCTGCGCCACCGCGCCACCGCCGCGTCGAGGGGTCCCCGCCGGCCCGACACCGGGTGCACCTGTTCCCGGACCCCCCGGGCCAGTTGGCCGGTCGCGGGCGAACGGCGGACGGCCAGTCGCCGTGCCGTCCGACGGGCGGGGCCACGCGGTCCTCCTCGGGGACCAGGACGTCGCCGCGCCCCTGCGGGACTCCGGAGTGCCCGTCACCGTCGTGTCCCCACGCGTCTCCGTCGTCCGCTTCTCACGATCCACGTCGGGTTGGATCAACCGTCCCGAGGGGAACGAGGGTGCGCTGGTCTCGGCGCTGCTGCAGCACGCCCGTGGAGCGACGGGTCCCGTCGTCCTGTACTACGAGGAGGACGACGACCTGCTGTTCGTCTCGCGCCACCGTGCGGAGCTGGCGGAAGGACTGCGGTTCGTCATCCCCGATGCCGATCTCGTGGAGAAGCTGGCGGACAAGGCGGCCTTCCAGCGCCTCGCCGAGCAGCTGGGCCTCCCGGTGCCGCCCACCCAGGTCCTGGACCTCTCCCCGGTCGTGCCGGAGGCCGTGGACACGACGTTCCCCGTGCTCGTCAAGCCGGTCCGGCGGGAGCGGGACTGGCGCTCCATCACCCCGGGGAAGGCCGTGGTCGTCAATCGGCCGGACGAGCTGCGGCTCCTCCTGGAGAGACTCGCCCCCCACCATCCCCGCGTCCTGCTCCAGCAGCACCTGCCCGGGCCGGAGACACACGTCGAGAGCTACCACGTCTACGTCGACTCGACCGGGGACGTGGCCGCCGAGTTCACCGGACGGAAGCTACGCACCTATCCCCGGTCGCTGGGCCACTCCACCGCACTGGTGACGACGGATGCACCGGACGTCGCACGCCTGGGCCGGGCCCTCACGCGGGACCTGGGGCTGCGCGGTGTCGCGAAGCTGGACTTCAAGCGCGATCCCGAGGGTCGACTCTGGCTGCTGGAGGTGAACCCCCGGTTCAACCTCTGGCACCACGTGGGCGCCGCCGCCGGGGTCAACATCCCCGCCGTGGTCTGGGCGGACCTCGTCGGCCTGCCTCGTCCACCCGTGTCGTCGGCCAGGCCCGGTGTGACCTGGTGCAAGGTGGACCGTGACTGGCTGGCGGCCCGGCAGGACGGAGTGGGTGTCGCGGCCTGGCTCGGTTGGCTGGCCCGGTGTGACACGAGGTCCATCGGGGACCCGGTGCGGTGGCTGTCCCGCACGATCCCCCACCCCGTCCCGAGGGGAAGGGGGCCGACGCGCGTGGCCGTCGAGGACGACTGATGCGCTTCGGACTGCTGTCGGACGTGCACGCCAACCTCCCTGCCCTGCGGGCTGCCCTCGAGTCGCTGGAGCGTCGCGGGATCGACCAGCTGGTGGTGGCCGGTGACCTGGTCGGCTACGGCGGGCAGCCCGATGAGTGCCTCGCTGCACTGGCGGAGGTCGGCGCCCACTGCGTCCTCGGGAACCACGACCTCTTCGTCCTCGATCGGCTGCCGGCCACGAGGTTCCCGGAGCTGGCCCGGCGGACTGCCGAGCTGACCCGCTCGTCGCTCTCGGCCGACGGCCGCGCCTTCCTCGCCGGCCTGCCGCTGAGGCTCCGGGTTGGCACGCTGCTGGTGACCCACGGATCGCTCGACAGCCCCGAGGAGTACGTCCGCGACGAGCGTCGCGCCACGGAGCTCCTCTCCCGGCTACCGGAGGAGTCGCCCGGAGCGGACACCCTCGTGCTCGGACACACCCACCGACAGTGGTGCCTCGTCGCCGGAACGGGATCGCGCCCGGCGCACGGCACGGTGTACCTGCCGCAGGACCGCCCACGCCTGCTCAATCCCGGCAGCGTCGGTCAGTCCCGGCAACGGGAGCGCCGGCCCACGAGCCGCTGTGCCGTGTACGACAGCAGTTCCGGAGCCGTCGAGTACCTCCGGATCGACTACGACGTCGAAGCCAGCCGTGAGGCGCTGCGCCGACTGCAGCTGCCGGACCGGTGCTTGCACGCACCGCCACGGGTGCACCGGCGGTTGCTCCGGCTGGGCGCCCGGATGGTCGCCCGCCGCCGAGCCCCGGGCAGGGACCCTCGCCAGGGCGGCCGTGCCGACCACTGAACACCGGCCGGCACACCAGCTGCGACTCGGTGACGCAACCGGCGCGGCACAGCGAGCGGGCGGAGACGGGGATGCCCGGCTGCCTGCCTCACTGGGCGTTGCGCGCCAGCCTCGCCCGCACTTCCTCGCCCCAGATCCGTGTGGGCGTGCCGCGGTAGCTGGAGATGAGCGCGTAGCAGTCGTCCCACGCGTTCCAGGCCCAGGGTGTGTAACTCGCATCGTGGGCATCGAGCCAGTCCAGGACCCGCTCGGAGAAGCCGGCCTCACGGACGGACGACGCCGGGCACTCCTCGCCCACCTCGAGCACCTGGTCCCCGGTGTCGGGTCCGACCTCTCCAGCGTAGAGCGGTACCTCCGCCGCGACCTCCGCCAGCACGGTGTCGTAGCACTCCGCGTCCTTGCAGTAGCGGTTGTACGAGTAGTTGTGGAAGGAGGCGATGAGGTTGTCCAGCGGGTCGGCGGGCCGGTACTCCAGCCACCTGTTCAGCATCTCGGCCCAGTGGATGCCCCCCACCGCGATCACGTTCGGCGCGCCGGTCGAACGGATCGTCGCGATGAGCTCGTTCATGCCGGCGGCGACGTAGGGCTGCCCACCGTTCTGCGAGGGGAGCTCGCAGCCACCGTCGCGCCAGCACTGCCAGGCGCGGGTGCTGTCCGGCTCCCCGAACGGCCAGGGCTCGTTGAAGGCGTCGAACACCACGCCCGTGTCGTCCTTGTAGACCGTCGCGACCTCACGCCAGAAGTCGAGGCTGTGGTCCCGGTCCGGCATCTGTTCCTGGTTGAGCGAGAGGGCCGCGCCGGGGGCTGAGCGGTGCAGGTCCAGGACCACGACGAAGCCGCGGTCCCGCAGCAGCTGCACGTAGTCGCGGATCGCCTCCTGGTAGCTGGCTCCTCCGTACTCCCGGCTCACGCCCAGGCCGAGCCAGCACTGCTCGTTGAGCGGGATGCGCACCGTGTTGGCACCGGTCCAGGCGGCCATCCGGTCCACCGTCGAGGCGAGCATCCGGGTGCGCTGCGCGTCGGGTCCTTCGAAGATGCCCCAGTCCTCGATGCAGGCGTACTCCGTGCCGGAGGAGTTGAAGCCCAACAGCCGGATCGGGACGCCGTCCTGGTCGACGATCTGGTTCCCCTGCACGCTCAGCGCGGTGACAGGGCTCCGCGTGCTGCCACCGGTGCCTGCGTCCGGGGACCCGTCGGACACAGGACCGTCGACGACGGTCAGCGCCAGCACGGCCAGCAGGGCCACGGCGACGGCGAGTGCCGAGACGCCCACGGCCCAGCGTGCCCGGGACGACAGGGCGGGACCCCCTCCGCGTCCCCGGACGAGAGTCCACGGCCGACGCGGGCCGGACCGGCTCATGCCGTGTCCTCCATGACCTCCCGGACCGTCCGCACCGTCGTCCCGTCGGGGGCGTCGTGCTGGAGCCAGTCCAGGAAGGCCGAGAAGGTGCTCGCCTCGATGGGCGCCTCACTGGCCATGCAGGTGGCGAGATCCGGGGCGTCGGACACGCAGACGTGGTGGAGGACCACCTGGACCCACCCGCCGCCGTTGTCCGAGGCCGAGACGACTGCCCGTTGGAGGTAGTCGAGGGTCAACGGGATGGCGGGGGCGGTGGTGGAGGGGTCCTCGACCGCGGCGCCGCCGGGGCCGTCGAGCGCCATGGTGGCGAAGGGGTTCAGCGGCGGAACCGTCTCCGCGAACACCGGGCCGTCGGGTGAGACGCTGCCGGCCGACCTGCCTGACGCATAGCCGCAGGACTGCACGAGCGCCTGCGCCGCCTCGTCCAGGCCTCCGTACGGGTAGGCGAAGCTCTGCGGGTCGAGCCCCATCTGCTGCAGGCGCACGTGGTCCCGGCAGACCTCGTCGCGCTTGACCGGGTCCGGGATCGCCGGGTCGGTCAGGTTGATGTGACTGGCGGTGTGGCCGCCGATGTCGTTGCCGTCCCGGTGCAGGCGGAGGACCTGATCCCACGACATGTGGTACGGGTCCTCGGCGTCGGTGCGCCCGGTGTTGATGTAGAAGGTCCCCTGCATCCCGTGGTCACGGAGGATGCGCCCGGCCAGGTCCTGGGTGAGATCGCCGTCGTCGAACGTGAACGACACGATCGTGGCGGGTGGAGGGAGAGGAGGCGGCGGCTGTGCTCCCATCACCTCCCGCACCGTCTGCACGGTGGTGCCCGCCGGAGCTCCGCCCGGCTGTCCGGAGGCGGCCAGCCAGCTCAGGAAGTCCGAGAGCACCGTGTCCTCGACGGGCCGCCTCGTCGCCATGCAGGCGGCGTACGACGGGGCCCCGGCGTGGCAGACCTCGCCGAAGACCAGGGGCACCAGGTGGCCGGCAGCACCCGAGCCGGCCACCACCGCCTGCTGGAGGTCGGCGAGGGTGACGGGTGCCGTGCTGGTCTCTGCGGGAGTCGGCAGGGCGTACGGGTCGCTCGGGGGGAGCGCCACCGAGGAGACCGGGGAGACGGCGGCATCCGTGGACAGGCCCCCGATGATGCGACCGGACGTGTATCCGCACGAGGCCACGAGGTCGGACAGGGAGCGATCGAGGGTCGGGAAGTCATAGGTGTGCGCCCCGGCCGGATAGGCGAAGCTCTGCGGGTCGAGGCCCAGCCGGACGAGCCGCTCGTGGGCTGCGCACACCTCCTCCTCCTTGCGGGCGTAGTCCTCGGAAGGGTCTGCCGACCAGGGGACGGTGAGGTCGACACCGTCGGCGGAGAAGCTGCCGATCTCGTCACCCTCCCTGTAGAGCTGCCTGGCCTGTTGCCAGCTCATGCAGCACCCCTCGCCGGCATCCAGGCGATCCGGAGTGACGTAGAAGGTGCCGTGCACGCCGTGTCGGCGCAGCAGGGGGCGGGCGTGGTCGTACTGGCTCACCGTGCCGAAGTTGAAGGTCAGGGAGACCACGGTTCCCGCTGCCGCCCCACCCCCGGGCTCGGTTGCGCCGGCCTGGGCCGGGGAGTCAGTGGCGACCGGACCGGCCGTGTCGGACCCGCTCGGCCGGGTCAGGAACCACACCGAGGAGGCGGCGACCAGGCCGACGACGAGCAGCGCGGTCCACAGCACCCGCGTGGGCACGCCCCGCGCTGCACGGAGCCCGGTGCGCGGTGTAGGAGCGGACGCGCGGCGGAGCTTCGCCGCCGCTGTCCGGCCGGCTCGCCCGAGAACGCTCATGGCGCTGTCCCCCTGCGGACTTCCGGACAGCTGCAGCCGCGTGAGCGTCCGGGGTGGCCTGTCCGGGCGGTGGCCGACCGGACGCCTCGGTCTCCGAGCCGGCACGGCCGGCGCGGGGACCTCGGCGCCCCCGCTCCGGCTGGTCGGTGACGTGTCTGTGCCGTGGGTCACAGTATCGGGCCTCTTCAGGGGCGAACAGCCTCTGAGCGCGGGAGACGGGATCCACCCGGTGTCCCGGCCCGGGGAGGCGCCGGGAGGGACGGGCGGGGCGACAGAGGACGAGGCGGCCCACACGTCAGCAGGAGCCGTGACGCACGCACGGAGGCGCACCCGTGTCCACCCCTCCCGAGGGCTCGTCGCCCACCGCTGGTGACGGGGGGCGGCGCACTGGTCACCGCGACGACGACCTCTCACGGGAACGGGATGGGGATCACCGGCAGCAGGGCCGCTCTCGTCACCGTGACCACCACCCGGCCGGTGACGGCCGCCGACCGCGCCGCCCGGCACCGGGCCGCAGCGCACTACCCTGGATCGACGTGGCCGCAGACTTCGCCGTCGTCCTGGACGAGCTCGACACGACCCTGAAGTCCATCGAGGCCGTCCTCGACGTGGACCGCCTCCGTCGCGAGGTGGCCGAGCTCGAGCAGCAGGCCGCCGCGCCCGACCTCTGGAACGACGTCGAGGCCGCCCAGGCCCTCACCTCCAAGCTGTCCTACCTGCAGGGCGACCTGCGGCGGGTGGAGGAGCTGCGCAGCCGGCTCGACGACGTCGGGCTGCTGCACGAGATGGCCGCCGAGGAGGACGACGCGGCGGTCACCGCCGAGGCCGAGCGGGAGCTGGAGAGCCTGCGCAAGGCGATCGACGAGCTCGAGGTCCGCACCCTCCTCAACGGTGAGTACGACTCCCGCGAGGCGCTGGTGACCATCCGGTCGGAGGCCGGCGGCGTCGACGCCGCCGACTTCGCCGAGATGCTCATGCGGATGTACCTGCGCTATGCCGAGCGGCACCGCTACCCCGTCGAGGTCTACGACATCTCCTACGCCGAGGAGGCCGGCATCAAGTCGGCGACCTTCGCGGTCAAGCAGCCCTACGCCTACGGCACGCTCTCGGTCGAGCAGGGCACCCACCGGCTGGTGCGCATCTCGCCGTTCGACAACCAGGGGCGCCGGCAGACGTCCTTCGCCGGGGTCGAGGTCCTGCCGGTCGTCGAGCAGACCGACCACGTCGACATCCCGGAGAACGAGATCCGCATCGACGTCTTCCGGTCCAGCGGCCCGGGCGGGCAGAGCGTGAACACCACCGACTCCGCCGTCCGGATCACCCACCTGCCCACCGGCATCGTCGTCTCCTGCCAGAACGAGAAGAGCCAGATCCAGAACCGGGCGGCCGCCATGCGCGTGCTCCAGGCCCGCCTGCTGGCCAAGCGGCAGGAGGAGCAGCGCGCGGAGATGGACGCGCTGAAGGGCGAGGGCGGCAGCAGCTGGGGCAACCAGATGCGCTCCTACGTCCTGCACCCGTACCAGATGGTGAAGGACCTGCGGACCGAGCAGGAGACCGGCAACACCGGCGCGGTCCTCGACGGTGACATCGACGGCTTCATCGAGGCCGGCATCCGCTGGCGCCGCCAGCAGGACTCCGTCGCCGCGAGCTGACGACCGCGGGCCGCCGCCCCGCCACCCGGCCGGGTGCGGCCGGTGGCCGGCCTCCTGGGGTGGGAGTGGCTGCCGATCACCGCCGGTGAGAACCGGCCCGCGCGTTCCGGGCCGAACCGGTCATCCTGAGGCCCGCGGCAGGTACCGTGGCGCCTCGTGATCGAACTGCAACACGTCACCAAGCTGTACCCGGCCAGCAACCGGCCGGCCCTCGATGACGTGTCGACCGAGATCGACAAGGGCGAGTTCGTCTTCCTCATCGGCTCGTCCGGCTCGGGCAAGTCGACCTTCCTGCGGCTGCTGCTCAAGGAGGACGACCCCACGCGCGGCACGGTCACCGTCAACGGCAAGACCCTCAACGGCATGAGCAAGTGGCAGGTGCCCAAGCTGCGCCGCTCGATGGGCTGCGTCTTCCAGGACTTCCGGCTGCTGCGCAACCGGACGGTGGCCGAGAACGTCGCCTTCGCCCTCGAGGTGATCAACAAGCCGCACCGCACCATCAAGCGCGTCGTCCCCGAGGTGCTGGAGATGGTCGGCCTCGACGGCAAGGCCAACCGCCTGCCGCACGAGCTCTCCGGTGGAGAGCAGCAGCGGGTCGCCATCGCCCGCGCGTTCGTCAACCGGCCGCTGGTCCTGCTCGCCGACGAGCCCACCGGCAACCTCGACCCGGAGACCAGCGAGGGGATCATGCTGCTGCTGGAGCGGATCAACCGCACCGGCACCACGGTGATCATGGCGACGCACGACTACCACATCGTCGACTCCATGCGCCGCCGCGTGATCGAGCTCAACGGCGGCCAGATCACCCGCGACCAGTCGCGCGGCGTCTACGGCGTCGGCCGCTAGACCCGGCCGCCCCTCTACGACCTGCACCTCACGACAGGGAACCCATGCGCGTCAACTTCGTCCTCTCCGAGGTGGCCACCGGGCTGCGTCGCAACCTGACCATGACGGTCGCGATGATCCTGACCACGGCCATCTCGCTCGGCCTCATGGGCACCGGCCTGCTCATCGCCGGGATGATCTCCGACATGAAGGAGATCTACTACGACAAGGTGCAGGTCTCCATCTTCCTGGCCGACGGCGTCACCGACGAGCAGCGGTCGGCGATCGAGACGCAGCTGGCCGACTCCCCGGAGGTCGCCAGCTACCTCTACGAGTCCAAGGAGGAGGCCTACGAGCGCTTCCGGCAGCAGTTCTCCCAGCAGCCCGAGCTGGTCGAGAACACCCCGCCGGACGCGCTGCCGGAGAGCTTCCGGGTCGAGCTGGTCAACCCCGAGCGCTACGCGGTCGTCGCGGCGGAGTTCCCCAACGGGCAGAACGGCGTCGACCAGGTGCGCGACGAGGGCGACTTCCTCGACCGCCTGTTCAGCCTGCTCAACGGCGCCCGCAACGCGACGATCGCCGTCGCGGTGGTGCAGGCGCTGGCGGCGCTGCTGCTGATCTCCAACACCATCCAGCTGGCCGCGTTCAACCGGCGCAACGAGACCAACATCATGCGGCTGGTCGGCGCCTCCCGCTGGTACACCCAGCTGCCGTTCATCCTCGAGGCCGCGCTGGCCGGCCTGATCGGCGCGCTGCTCGCCGTCGGCGGGCTGGTGCTCACCAAGGTGCTGTTCGTCGACAAGACACTGGCCGGGCCGATCAAGGCCGGGATCATCCCGCCGGTCGACTGGGGCGCGATCGCCACGATCAGCCCGATCATCGCCGCGGCCGGCGTGGGCCTGGCCGCCGTCGCCGCCTACGTGACGCTGCGCCTCTACGTGCGGCTCTAGCCACCGCAGCACACGGCCGCGATCGCGCGGGTCCCCGTCCGCCACGGGTGTGCGGAGACCGCGCGATCCTGCGCGTCAGGGGCCGGGAGCGGGTAGGGAGCGGGGCATGAGCACGGTGGACGTCGGCGGGGTGCAGGAGCGCGCGGCGGCCGGTGCGGAGGACGTGGACGTGGGGCGGGCCGACGTCCGGCCGGCACTGCGCCGGCTGGGCGCCGTCGGGGCCTTCGGCGCCGAGGGCGACGACCCGACCAGGGCACTGGTGTCCTCGGTGCGGCTGGTCCGCGAGGTCGCGGCGGTCTCCCTGGCCACGGCCTTCTCGATCTGGTCGCAGCGGATGGTGCTGGAGTACCTGCGCTTCTGCCCGCCGCCGGAGTCCGCGGCCACCCTGGTGCGGCAGTTGCGGGCCGGGGAGGTGACCGGTGCGACCGCGCTGGCACCGGCGGTGGCCGACCCCACCGGCCGCGGCGAGCTGCCCGTCTCCGTGCAGCCGGACGGCGACGGCTGGCGGCTGTCCGGGACGGTCGGCTGGGCGTCCAACCTCTTCGACGACGCGGTCGTCGTCGTGCCCGCGCGGGCGCCCGACGAGGGCCGGCTGGTGGTCCGGTTCCGGCGCACCGACGACGGCGTCACGCCCACCGAGCCGCACCGGCTGCTCGGGCTCAACGGCACCGGCACCGCCGGACTGCACCTCGACGGCGTCCTCGTGGCGCCCGGGCAGGTGCTCAGCGAGGACCTCACGTCGTTCGTCGCGATGTGCCGGCCGACCAAGCTGCTCCTGCAGACCTCGCTCGCGGTGGGGCTGGCCGACGCCGCCCTGGCCGCCTCCGCGCGGCACGTCGCCGGCGTCCTGCGCAGCGAGTACGACGACGTGGCCGGGGCCCGCGACGACGTCGCCCGCCGGATGGACGACCTCGCGGCCGACCGGGTGGGGGTCGGCCCCGGGGGCCTGGCCCGGCTGCGCCTGGCCGGCCTGGAGGTCGCCGCGGACGCCGTCCGGCTGGAGACGGCGGTCACCGGTGCGGGCGGGTACCGCGCCGGCACCGCCACCGCCCGCCGGGTCCGCGAGGCGGCGTTCCTCCCGGTGCAGGCGCCCACCTACGCCCAGCTCCGGCGCGAGGTCGCGGCGTCCTGACCCGGCAGTAACCTGGCGGCATGCCGCGAGAGACCGGGCGCAAGCTCATCGCCCAGAACAAGAAGGCGCGGCACGACTACTCGATCCTCGACACCTACGAGGTCGGCCTGGTGCTCACCGGCACCGAGGTGAAGAGCCTGCGCGCCGGGCGCGCCTCGCTGGTCGACGGCTTCGCCACCGTCGACGGCGGCGAGGTGTGGTTGCAGCACGTGCACATCCCGGAGTACACGCAGGGCACCTGGACCAACCACGCCCCGCGCCGCAAGCGCAAGGTGCTCATGCACCGCGAGGAGATCGACAAGCTGATCGGCAAGACCCGCGAGGGCGGCCTGACGCTCGTGCCGCTGGACATGTACTTCAAGGACGGCAAGGTCAAGGCCACGCTCGCGCTGGCCAAGGGCAAGAAGTCCTACGACAAGCGGCACGACCTCGCCGAGCGGGACTCGCGCCGGGAGATCCAGAAGGCCTTCGGCCGCTACGTGAAGGGACGGCGGTAGTGCGCGCAGTCGCCTACGACGAGTTCGGCGGCCCCGAGGTCCTGACCCTGCGCGACGACTTGCCCGACCCGCCGGTCGGTCCCGACACCGTGCTGGTGCGGGTGCACGCCAGTGCGGTCAACCCGGTGGACCTGCTGATCCGGCACGGCGGGCTGGCCGGCGCCTTCCCGCACCACTTCCCGATCGTGCCCGGCTGGGACGTCTCGGGGGTGGTCGAGGCGGCCGGCCCGGCGGTCACCGGCTTCGCCGCCGGCGACGAGGTGTACGGCTACGTCCGCCGCGACGACGTCCAGTGGGGGACGGCGGCCGAGCTCGTGCCCGCGCCCCAGCGCTGCCTGGCGCACAAGCCGTCGTCGCTGTCGTTCGCCGAGGCCGCCGGGGTGCCGCTGGCCGGGCTGACCGCCTACCAGGCGCTGACCGAGGCGCTCGAGGTCGGCGAGGGTGACCGGGTGCTCGTGCACCGCGCGGCCGGCGGCGTCGGTTTCTTCGCCGTCCAGATCGCCGTCGCGCTCGGCGCGCACGTCGTCGGCACCGCCAGCCCGCGCAACCACGGCTTCCTCACCGACGCCGGGGCCGCCGAGGTGCTCGACTACTCCGCCGGCCCCCTCAGCGCCCAGCTGTCCGAGCCGGTCGACGCCGTCCTGGACCTGGTCGGCGGTGACACGCTGGCCGACGCGCCCAAGCAGGTGCGCGACCCCGCCCGCGTCGCCAGCGTCGTCGACCCGTCGGTGAAGGAGGCGGGCGGGCGCTACGTGTTCGTCCGGCCCGAGCACGAGCACCTCGAGGAGCTGGCCCGGATGGCCGACGCCGGGCAGCTGCGGGTCCCGGTGGCCCGGGCGTTCCCGCTGGAGCGGATCGCCGAGGCGCAGGACCTGGTCGCCGGGGGTCACGTCCGCGGCAAGGTCGTCCTCACGCTGCGGTGACCACCCCGCCGGTCGACGACGACGACGTCCCGCGGTTCTGGCGGGAGCTGGGGCTGCCGGGCCTGGTCGACGTCCACGTGCACTTCCTGCCCGAGCGGGTGCAGGCCAAGGTCTGGGCCTACTTCGCGGCGGCGGAGACGCACTACGGGGCGGCGTGGCCGGTGCAGTACCCGCTGCCGGAGGACGAGCGGCTGGCCGTCCTCGAGCGGCTCGGCGTCCGCGCGTTCCCGACGCTGCCCTACCCGCACAGGGCCGGGATGGCCGCCTGGCTCAACGACTGGTCGGCCGGCTTCGCCGCCGCGCACCCGCAGGTGCTGCCCTCGGCGACCTTCTTCCCCGAGCCGGAGGCGCCGCACTACGTCGCCGAGGCGCTCGACCGCGGCGTGCGGGTCTTCAAGGTGCACGTGCAGGTGGGCGCCTTCGACCCGCGCGACCGGCTGCTCGAGCCGGTGTGGGCGCGGCTGGAGGAGACCGGGACGCCGGTGGTCATCCACTGCGGGTCGGGTCCGCTGCGCGGTGAGCACACCGGCCCCGAGCCGATGATCGGCCTGCTCGAGCGGCACCCGCGGCTGCAGCTGGTCATCGCCCACCTCGGCATGCCGGAGTACCGCGCCTTCCTCGACCTGGCCGAGCGGTACGAGCGGGTGCACCTGGACACCACGATGTTCGCCACCGACTTCACCGAGCGGCTCATGCCCTTCGACCCCGCCGACCGGCCGCGGCTGGCCGCGCTGCGCGAGAAGGTGCTGCTCGGCAGCGACTTCCCGTCGATCCCGTACCCCTACGCCGAGCAGCTCGCGGCCCTGGCCCGGCTCGACCTCGGTGACGACTGGCTGCGCTCGGTGCTGTGGGCCAACGGCGCCCGGCTGTTCGGGGTGGCGGGCTGAGGTCGGCGCACCGGCGGCCGCACCGAGCCGCACGAGGACGTGGGGGTCCACGCCGGCCCCGACGGCCACCCCGTCTGCCTGTTCGTGCGGCTGGGCGCCCGGTGACCCGGCCGGGTCCCCTCCGGTCCGGACCCGGTCCGATCCCGCGCCGGGTGTATCAGGAGCCCGGCGCCCTCCCTCGGATCGGGGCAGGGGAGCGCCGCACCGGCCTCCGCTGACCAGGAGGCGTGGGCGACGGGCCCGTCCTCCTGACCGACCCACGGAGGACCGTCGATGAGGACAGCAGCAACCGTGCCGAGCGGGGAGACGATCGGCTCGGGCAGGCGCCACGCCGTGGTGGTGGGCGGCAGCATGGCCGGCCTGGTGGCCGCCCGGGTGCTCGCCGCGCACTTCGACCGGGTGACGATCGTCGAGCGCGACCGGCTCCGGGACGGTGGCGCGCACCGCAAGGGCGTACCGCAGGGACGGCAGCTGCACGCCCTGCTCGCCCGCGGGCGGGACGTCCTCGAGGCCCTGTTCCCCGGCTTCGGCCGGGAACTGGAGGCGGCCGGGGCGGTGCCCATCAGCGTTCCCGGCGACTTCCTGACGCTCACCAAGGCCGGGTGGCTGGACCGGCGCGCCCCCGGCTGGACGGCGCTGTCGGCCAGCCGGCCGCTGATCGAGGCGACGGTGCGTCGGCGGCTGCTCGACCTGCCCGGCATCACGCTCCTCGACGGGCACGAGGCCACCGCGCTGGTCGCCTCCCGTGACGGCCGGGTGGTGCGCGGGGTGACCGTCCGACGGGTCGGTGGGCTCGACGGCGTCTTCTCCGTCGACGCGGACCTGGTCGTGGACGCGTCCGGGCGCGGGTCCCGGACCCCGGCCTGGCTCGCCGAGCTCGGCTACCCGGCGCCGGAGGCGACGCGGGTCGACCCCGACATCGCCTACGCCACCCGCACCTACCGGATCCCGGACGGCTTCACCGCGGACTGGAAGGCCGTGATGCTGATGTCACAGCCACCGACGATGCCGCGCACGGGATTCCTGTTCCCGATCGAGGACGGCCAGTGGATGGTCGCGCTGATGGGGGCCGCCGGCCAGCACCCGCCGACCGACGAGGAGGGTCACGCCGCCTTCGTGCGCAGCCTGAGGTCCCCGGTCATCGCCGAGGCCGTCGCCGACGCCGAACCGGTGTCCGAGATCCGCGGGCACCGTGGCACGACCAACCGCCAGTGGCACTTCGAGCGGATGCGGCGGTGGCCGGAGCGGTTCGTCGTCCTCGGTGACGCCGTCTGCGCGTTCAACCCCATCTACGGTCAGGGCATGACCACCGCCGCGGTGGGGGCCGAGACCCTCGACGCCTGCCTGCGCAGCCGGCGGCGCCCGGCCGGGGACCTCGACGGGTTGGGCGCCCGCTTCCAGCGGGCACTGGCCCGGCGCAACGCCGACGCCTGGATGTTCTCGACCGGGGAGGACCTGCGCTTCCCGACGACGACCGGCATGACGGCCGGCCGCGTCCTGCGCGCGCAGCACCACTACCTGGACCGCATCGAGGCGGCGTCGACCCGTGACCCCGCGGTGGCCGACGTCTACGTACGCGCCTTCGGCATGCTCGAGCGGCCGACGGCGCTGTTCCGGCCGGGACTGGTCGCGGCGGCCGCCCGGACCCGGCCGACCCGGGTGACCGGGATCGCGCCGGTACCCCCGCGCCGGGCCGACCAGGCGGCCTCCGGCCGCCGAGGAGAGAGGCAGCCGGCATGACCCCGCCCCGACCCGATCGACTGGCGCCTGTGACCGAGGGCTCGGTCACCGTTGCCGGCGTGCGCTCGCCCTACCTGCACGCCGGCCCGGCCGACGCCGACGAGGCCGTCGTCTTCGTGCACGGCAACCCGGGACCGGCCGAGGACTGGCGGCGCCTCGTCGCCCGCACCGGTGCCTTCGCGCGGGCCGTCGCCCCGGACATGCCGGGGTTCGGCGGCGC
This sequence comes from Geodermatophilus maliterrae, assembly GCF_041018925.1. Lineage (NCBI taxonomy): Bacteria > Bacillati > Actinomycetota > Actinomycetes > Geodermatophilales > Geodermatophilaceae > Geodermatophilus > Geodermatophilus maliterrae. The sequence goes on along the minus strand of NZ_JBFNXQ010000022.1, from coordinate 2,900 downwards.
GGACAAACCCGACTCCTTCGTCTACACGGTCGACGGCTACGCCCGGCACCTCGCCGGCGTGCTCGACGGGCTCGGGATCCGCCGCGCGCACCTGGTGCTGCACGACTTCGGCGGTCCGTGGGGACTGTGGTGGGCGGCCGACCACCCGGACCGCTTCGCCAGCGCCACGCTCGTGGGCATCGGCGTGCTCCGCGGTTACCGCTGGCACTCCCTGGCGCGGATCTGGCGCACCTCGGGCGTCGGCGAGGCCTTCTTCCGCGCCAGTTCCCTGCCGGCGCCGCGGTGGCTGCTGCGGCGCGGCAGCCCGCCGGGCCTGCCGGACGAGGCGGTCGAGCGGCTGGGCCGGGGCTTCCGGGACCCGGGCACGCAGCGCGCCGTCCTCCGGCTGTACCGGGCCACCGACATGGCCGCGGTCGCCGAGGACCTGCACCGACGGCTGGAGGGCAGCGACCGGCCGGTGCTGGCGGTGTGGGGGCGGCGTGACCCCTACCTGCCGGTGGCCTACGCGGAGCGGCAGCGCGAGACGTTCCCGCGCGCGGAGGTGGTCGTGCTCGACGGCAGCGGGCACTGGCCGATGCTCGACGACCCCGTCGGCCTGGAGGCGGTGGTCCTCCCGTTCCTCGAGCGGGTGACCAGCGCGGGCCGCACCGCGGTCGCCGGCCCCGCTGACGGCCCCGGCTGACGACGCGGGCCCGGTCCGTGAACTCGATCGCCCCGCGGGCCCGGTGTCCCTACCCTGCGGTCCGTGTCCGCCGCTGACGTCACCGGTCTCCCGGACGGCCTCACCGCCCGGCCGCTCACCCTCGCCGACGCGGACGCCGCCGCCGAGCTGCTCGCGGCCGCCGAGACCGTGGACGACACCGGCGAGCACGAGGACGCCGCCGACCTGATCGAGTGGTGGGGCCGCGAGCCGGAGGAGGAGCCGCCCGCCCCCCGCCACGCGCAGGCTCGCGGCGGGACCCTGCAGCCGGGCCACCGCCGCGACGGCGTGGCGGTGGTCGACGCCGACGGCCGGGTGGTGGCGTGGGCGACGTCGATCGTCCCGCGCGGCGTCCGCGACGCGCTGCGCATCTGGTCGGAGGGCCGGGTGCACCCCGACTGGCGCGGCCGCGGGATCGGCCGGGCCCTGGTGGCCTGGCAGCTGCGCCGCGGCGCCGAGCAGCACGCCGAGCTGGCACCGGCCGTGCCCGGCCGGCTGGTCGCCGCCGCCTGGCCGGCGATGACCTCGCTCGAGCGGCTGCTGCAGCGCGCCGGCTTCGAGCGCGAGCGGCTGTACGCCACGATGGAGCGCCCGCTCACCGACCTGCCGCGGGCCACGCCGGCGCCGGGCGTGCAGCTGACGCCGTTCACGTGGGACCGCGACGACGAGGTGCGGCGCGCGCACAACGCCTCGTTCACCGAGCACCACGGCTCCACCGAGCGCGACGAGGTGGCCTGGCGCAGCTGGTTCACCGGGCAGCGGGCCTTCCGGCCCGACCTGTCGGTCCTCGCCCTGGCCGACGGCGCCGTCGTCGGTTACGTGCTGGCCTACGTCTACGAGGCCGACACCCGTGCCACCGGCGTCGCCACCGCGCACCTCGGCCAGATCGGCGTGCTGCCCTCGGCGCGGGGGAGGGGCGTGGCGACGGCGACCATCGCCGCCGCGCTGGCCGCCGCGGCGGAGGCCGGCTGCGGCCGGGCCGCGCTCGACGTGGACACCGAGAACACCACCGGCGCCTTCGGGCTCTACGAACGGGTCGGCTTCCGCACCGCGCGCACCCACGTCGCCTACGCGTACCCGCTCGCGCCGCTCGGCTGACCCGTCCGGGCACGCGCCCAGGGTGGAGCAGGTCACATCCTCCGTGGTTTAGTACGTACATCTTGTCCGTACTGACGGGGCGCACCGGCGCGTCCTCCGAGGAGTGACCCATGAGCAGGACCGACGTGATCGAGGGCGAGCGGCCCCGCGTCCCGCTGTTCGCGACGATGAACCGGATCCCCGGTGGACTGATGCTCGTCCCCCTGGTCCTCGGGTCGGTCATCGGCACGTTCGCACCCGACGCGCTCGGGATCGGCAGCTTCACCACGGCCCTGTTCCAGGACAGCGCCCTGCCGCTCATCGCGCTGCTCATCTTCATGACCGGCACGCAGGTGACCGGCCGCACCAGCGGACCCGTGCTGGCGCACGCCGGCGTCGTCCTGCTGATGAAGAGCCTCGTCCCGGCCGGCCTGATCGTGCTGCTCGGCCTGGTCGTCGGCATCGACGGCTTCTGGGGGCTGTCGATCCTCGGCCTGCTGGCCGCCTTCGACAACAGCAACGGCGGGCTGTGGCTGGCCTTCACCGGCCGGTACGGCGACTCCCGGGACCGCGGTGCCTACCTGGCCTCGGCGATCAACGACGGCCCGTTCTTCACCCTGCTGTTCCTGGGTGCCTCGGGGCTGGGTGACATCCCGCTGCTGGCCCTGGTGGCGGCACTGGTGCCGTTCCTCCTCGGCATGCTCGTGGGGAACCTGGACTCCCAGTGGCGCGACGTCCTGCGTCCGGTCCCGAACATCGTCATCCCGTTCTTCGCCTTCGCCCTCGGTACCGGGATCGACCTGGGCTCCGTCGTCACCGGCGGCCTGACCGGGCTGGTCATGGGTGTCGCCGTCGTCCTGATCACCGGCTCGCTGGTCTACGTCGGCTACCGCTTCCTGCTCCGCCGTGGCCGGAAGTCCGGCATCGGCTTCGCGGCGGCGACGACGGCGGGCAACGCGATCGCCACGCCGGGCGTCGTCGCGGCGGCCGACCCGCGCTTCGCCGAGTTCGCCGGGACGGCGACCGCGCAGGTGGCGGCCTCGGTCCTCGTCACCGCCATCCTGGCGCCGCTGGTCGCCTCGTTCGTGCTCAAGCGCGCCGGCGGCCTGACCAGCGAGGACGC
>NZ_JBFNXQ010000219.1:0-952 GCF_041018925.1 Geodermatophilus maliterrae | reverse complement strand
GAGTGTCTGGCGGATCTTGCTGCTGCGGGTGTAGAGCGGTGAGGTGCAGGACCGGCACGATCTGACCGACGAGCAGTGGGCGGTGCTCGAGCCGCTGCTGCCCGATCGCACCCCGCGGCGAGGAGGCCGTTGGGTCGATCACCGCCCGGTGGTCGATGGGGTCATCTGGCGCACCCGCACCGGCGCCCCGTGGCGTGACCTGCCGCCGGCCTACGGGCGCTGGCAGACCGTCTATGACCGGCATCGACGCTGGTCAGCCGATGGCACCTGGGACCGGGTGCTGCAGACGTTGCGCACCGCCTGCGATGTGGACCTGACCGCGGAGCAGGGCGAGTGGGCGGTGAGCATCGACTCCACGATCGTGCGTGCCCATCAGCACGCCGCCGGCGCCCGCGGTTCCCCGCCGCGGGACGTGCCGCCCGAGCGGCTGGCGCCGCAGGTCGCCCCGGGCCCGCGCGAGCGCGGGCGTGCGGGGGGTCAACACCGCTCACCCCGGCGCGCAGCAGCAACGCCGCCAGGCCGGCCGGGACCGTGAGGCACTGGGCCGCTCCCGCGGTGGCCTGAGCACCAAGGTGCACCTGCTCGCCGACGCCCGCAGCCGCCCGCTGGTGCACGTGCTCAGCCCCGGTCAACGCGGTGACACGCTGGCCTACGCCCCGCTGATGGCCCGCCTGACGGTGCCGCGGCGCCGGCCCGGACCGGCCCGCACCCGCCCGGACCGGCTGATCGCGGACAAGGCCTACTCGGCCGCCGGCCTGCGCTCGGACCTGCGCCGCCGCCGGATCACCGCGACCATCCCGGTGCCCGACGACCAGGTCCGGCACCGGGTGCACCACGGCCGCCGCGGTGGGCGACCGCCGGCCTTCGACGCCGAGGCCTACAAGCGCCGCAACACCGTCGAACGCGCCATCAACCGGCTCAAAGACCATCGCGCCTTCGCCATGCGCACCGA
>NZ_JBFNXQ010000218.1:0-967 GCF_041018925.1 Geodermatophilus maliterrae | reverse complement strand
CTAAGGCATGCGGGCGTACTCGATGGATCTGCGTGAGCGGGTCGTCGCCGCGGTCGATGGCGGGATGAGCCAGGAGCAGGCGGCGGTGACCTTCGGGATGTCGGTCAACACCGTGGGCCGGTATCTGGCCCGTCGCCGGACCACCGGCAGCCTGGCGCCGGCGGTGCAGCGGCACGGGCCCAGGCCGGAGAAGAAGATGCGGCTGCACGCCTGGCTGCCGGCGCGCCTGCAGCAGGCCGCCGACGCGACGTTGGCCGAGCATGCCGCGGCGTTGACCGCCGAGCAGGGCGTGGTGGTGTCGTTGGCGACGATGTCGCGGGCGATCGCCACCTTGCCGGCCGATGAACCCGGTCAGGCGGTGACCGCGCGCGGGCGTCGGCGGCGGCCGGGCCGGCCGCTGAAGTCAAAAGTCTGAGCGCCACCGAGCGCGACGAGACCGCGCGAGCCCGATGGCGCACCGACGTGCAGCAGACCGACCCGGCCCGGCTGGTGTTCGTCGATGAGTGCGGCACGCACACCTCGATGACCCGCCGTCGCGCCCGCGCGCCCCGCGGCACCCGCGCCCGAGGCGCGGTGCCGCGCAACCGCGGGCCGGTGACCACGCTGATCACCGGACTGTCCCTGGGCGGGATGAGCCCGGCGATGACGGTGGAGGGCGGCACCACCGCGGCGGTGTTCGCCGCCTATCTGGAGCAGGTGCTCCTGCCCGCGCTGCGGCCCGGGCAGGTGGTGGTGGTCGACAACGTCGGGGCGCACAAGCCCGACCGGATGCGTGCCCTGGTCGAGGCAGCCGGCTGCCGGCTGCTCTTCCTGCCTGCCTACTCGCCGGACCTGTCCCCGGTCGAGGAAGCCTTCAGCAAGATCAAGACGCTGGTCAAGGCCGCTGCAGCACGGACCCGAGCGGCGCTGGACGCCGCCATCGCGTTGGCCCTGGCAGCGGTCACCGCCACCGACGCCGCCGGCTGGT
>NZ_JBFNXQ010000217.1:0-976 GCF_041018925.1 Geodermatophilus maliterrae | reverse complement strand
GGGCGGCGGCGATCGCGGCGTCCAGCGCCGCCCGGGTGCGCGCGGCGGCCGCCTTGACCAACGCCTTGAGCTTGCTGAACGCCTCCTCGACCGGAGACAGGTCCGGCGAGTAGGCCGGCAGGAATACCAGCTCACACCCGGCGGCGTGCACCAGCTCACGGATCCGCTCGGGCTGGTGCGCGCCGACGTTGTCCACCACGATCACCGTTCCCGCCGACAGCGCCGGCAGCAGCACCTTCTCCAGATAGGTGGCGAACACCGCGGTGTCCGTGCCGCCCTGCACCGTCATCGCCGGACTCATGCCACCCAGGCTCACCCCGGCCAGCAGCGTGGTCACCGGCCCACGGTTGCGCGGCACCGCCCCCCGCGCCCGCACCCCGCGGGGTGCGCGGGCCCGCCGGCGGGTCATCGAGGTGTGCGTGCCGCACTCGTCGACGAACACCAGCCGCGCCGGGTCCACCCCGCTCATCTGCTCGCGCCACTCCGCGCGCGCGGTCTCGTCGCGCTCGGTGGCGCTCAGGCTTTTTGCTTCAGCGGTCGCCCCGGCCGCCGCCGACGCCCGGACGGAGTCCGCGCCTGGCCCGGATCGGGCGGCAGGCCGGCGATCGCGCGCGACATCGACGCGGCCGACACCGGCTCGCCGCCGGCGGCGATGAACGCGGCCACGTGCTCGGCCAGCGTGGCATCGGCCGCGGCGGCCAACCGAGCCGGCAGCCAGGCCTGCAGCCGCCGGCGCACCTTCGGTTCTGGTCCGTGCCGCTGCTCGGTCGCCGCCAGGCCGCCGATCGCCCGCCGCCGGGCCAGATACCGCTCCACCGTCCGCAGCGACACCCCGAACAGCGCCGCCGCCTGCGGCTGGGTCATCCCCGCATCGACCGCGGCCACGACCCGCTCACGCAGATCCATCGAGTACGCCCGCACACCGGGCGGGGTACTCCGCCGGCCGTCAGCCGTCAACCAACCAGCACACCGCTGT
>NZ_JBFNXQ010000216.1:0-991 GCF_041018925.1 Geodermatophilus maliterrae | reverse complement strand
ACGAGTAAGTCCTAAGGGTCAGCAGAGGCGAAAGGCGCTGTAGGCGCGGGCGGAGGGTGTTCAGGCTCGGGTTGTGACGACCGACCTCAACACCCTCCTGACCGCACTCTACGTCCGCATCGACGACTACCTCGCTGGTCGCGTGCGGACCGGACGCCCACCGCGGCTGACCGACTCCGAGCTGCTCACCCTGGCCGTGGCCCAGGCATTGCTCGGCGTGCCCTCCGAGGCCCGCTGGCTGCGGTTGGTCCCTGCCGCGTTGCCCGGCGCCTTTCCTTACCTGCCCGGCCAGTCCGGCTACAACAAGCGGCTGCGCACCGCCCTGCCGCTGCTCAAGCGGGTGATCCGGGTGCTGGCTGCCGACACCGATCTGTGGGGCGATCCGGTGTGGCTGGTCGACTCCACTCCGGTCGAGTGCGCCCGCTCCCGCCCGACAGCGCGGCGCTCAGACCTGGCCGGCACCGCCGGCTACGGCTACTGCCCCAGCCACTCGCGCTGGTTTTGGGGACTGCGGCTGCACCTGATCTGCACGCCGGCCGGCCTGCCGATCACCTGGGCACTGGCCCCGCCGCGGCATGACGACCGGCAAGTGCTCATGTGCGTGCTCGACGCCGACGCCGACCTACTGGTCGACCGGCCCGGGCTGCTTCTGCTGGCGGACAAGAACTACATCTCCGCCGAGCTCGACAGCTACCTGCACCGACGGGGTGCTGCGCTGCTGCGCCCGTCCTACCGCCACCTCAAGCCCCGCCCCGGTGAGCACCTGCTCGCCCCCGTCCGGCAGCTGATCGAGTCGGTCTACGACACCCTCAAAGGCCAGCTCGACCTCGAACTGCATGGCGGACGCAGCCTGACCGGCGTGACCGCCCGAGTCGCCCAGCGTCTCCTGGCCCTGACCGCCGCGATCTGGCACAACCGCGCCACCGGCCAGCCCGTCACCCGATCACTGATCGCCTACGACCACTGACCAACTTTGGACTCACTCATCTAG
>NZ_JBFNXQ010000215.1:0-1004 GCF_041018925.1 Geodermatophilus maliterrae | reverse complement strand
GGACTTCCGGCAGCGGTTCGGCCGCGCCTACGACATCGAGCTGCAGCGGTGGGTGGACGCCGCCCGCCGCGGTGGGATCGACGGCCCGGGCGCGTGGGACGGCTACGCCGCCCAGGCGGTGTGCGCGGCCGGGGTCGAGGCACTGCGCACCGGGCAGCGCACCGAGATCCGGCTGGAGACCCGGTGAGGATCGCGCTGGACCCGCAGATGCTGCGCACCGTCCCGCTGCTGGAGCTGCCCGACGTGGTGGCCGGCCTGGGCTACGAGTGGATCGAGCTGTCCCCCCGCGAGGACTTCGTGCCCTTCTTCAAGCACCCGCGGGTGGACACCGCCACCGTGCGGGCCCTCCGGTCCAGGCTGGCCGACGCCGGCGTCGGCGTCACCTCGCTGCTGCCGGTGATGCGCTGGTCGGGCCCCGGCGAGGTGGAGCGGCAGGCCGCCGTCCGCTACTGGAAACGGGCGATCGAGATCTGCGTCGAGCTCGGCGTGGACACGCTGAACTCGGAGTTCAACGGCCGGCCCGAGGCGCCGGAGCTCGCCGAGGCGATGTTCTGGCGGTCGATGGAGGAGCTGCTGCCGATCCTCGAGCGCGAGGGCGTCAAGCTCGCCCTCGAGCCGCACCCCGACGACTTCATCGAGCTCGGCTCCCCGGCGCTCGACATGGTGCGCGGCATCGACTCGCCGTGCGTCTCCTTCCTGTACTGCCTGCCGCACACGTTCCACCAGGGCGACGACGCGCCGGGGATCATCGCCTCCGCCGGCGACCTGCTCACCCACGTGCACGTCGCCGACTCGATGGACCACCGCGCCTCCGACGGGCTGCGCTACATCACCAACCCGCCGGGCAACACCGTCCGCGTGCACCAGCACATGGAGATCGGCCGCGGGGACGTGGACTTCGACGAGGCCTTCGCCGCGCTGGCCGGGATCGGCTTCGACGGCGTCCTCACCACCTGCGTCTTCGGCTGGGACGACCAGGCCCGCGAGTCCGGCACCCGGATGCT
>NZ_JBFNXQ010000214.1:0-1029 GCF_041018925.1 Geodermatophilus maliterrae | reverse complement strand
CTAGGGCGTGTCTGACGGATCATGCAGCTCCGGGTCGGCAGGCTTCAGGCGATGCGACAGCATCGAGTGGTGGTCTCCGATGAGGCGTGGGCGTGGATGGAGCCGTTGCTGCCTTCCTCGGCCGGTCGGCGGGGCGGACGGTGGCGCGATCACCGGCAGGTGATCGAGGCGATCGCCTGGAAGTACCGCACCGGCTCCCCATGGCGCGAGCTGCCCGAGTCCTTCGGGCCGTGGCAGACCGCCTATGAGCGGTTGACCCGGTGGAGCGCCGATGGCACCTGGACCACGTTGCTGGCCCGCGCCCAGGCCGACGCCGACGCCGCCGGCGAGCTGGACTGGCTGGTCGCGGTCGACTCCACGCTGGTGCGGGTGCATCAGCACGGGGCGGCCGCCCGGCGGGTCGGGGGCAACGCCTCGACCGTGCGCGGCGACGCCGATGACGATCAGGAGGGCGGCCGGCGCCCCGGCCGAGTCACCGACCGAGCCTGATTGCCCCGCAGAACCGGCGGTGACCGAGCCGGCCGATCACGCCATCGGCCGCTCCCGCGGCGGGCTGACCACCAAGGTGCACGCCCTCACCGACGGCCGCGGGCGGGTGCTGGTGGTGCTGCTGACGGCCGGCAACGTCAACGACACCACCATGTTCGCCCCGCTGCTGGCCGCCCTTCGGGTGGCGCGCATCGGGCCGGGGCGACCGCGGAGTCGCCCGGACTACCTGGTCGCCGACAAGGGCTACAGCTCCCGGGCCAACCGGACGCTGCTGCGCCGCCGCGGCATCTCCCACACCATCGCGCAGCCGGCCGACCAGGCCGCCAACCGGCGCCGCAAGAGCTCCGCCGATGGCCGACCGGTCGGTTTCAACCAGGCCCGCTACGCCCGCCGCAACGTCGTCGAACGCGGCTTCTGCCAGCTCAAACAGTGGCGCGGCCTGGCCACCCGATATGACAAGCATGCCCGCAACTACGCCGGCGCGCTCGACCTTGCCGCCCTACTCACCTGGCTTCCGTGATTCGTCAGACAGTCCCTAGG
>NZ_JBFNXQ010000213.1:0-1066 GCF_041018925.1 Geodermatophilus maliterrae | reverse complement strand
CTAGATGTATTGACCCGCAGCGTTGTTGACGCGGTCGATGGGTGAGCGTCCACCGATGCCCAGGTGGGGCCGGTTCAGGTTGTAGTGGTTGAGCCAGGCGGGCAACAGGGCCGTGCGGTCGTCGTTGCTGGCAAAGACCCGGGAGTAGGCCCACTCGGCGCCGAGGGTGCGGTTCAAGCGTTCGACCTTGCCATTGGTCCAGGGACAGTGCGGGCGGATGAACTTCTGCCGCGCGCCGATCGCGGCCACCGCGGCGGCGAAGTCGCGGGAGATCCGGTAGTTCTTCGCGTTGTCGGTGATGACCCGCTCGATGGTGATGCCGTGGCCGGCGTAGAAGGCGGCTGCGCGGGTGAGGAAGCCGGCGCAGGTGGCACCTTTCTCATCGCTGAGGATCTCGGCGTAGGCCAGCCGGGAGTGGTCATCGACGGCGGCGTGGACGTAGTCGTAGCCCAGGCCGCGGACTGAGGTGGGTCGAGTGCCGCGGCCGTGCGCGCGCCAGCCACCGCCGTCGGGGATGCGCCCGAGCTTCTTCACATCGACGTGGACCAGCGAGCCGGGTCGGTCGTGCTCATAGCGGTTGGCGCTGCGCCGAGTAGCGCGGATGACCTGGCCGGTCACCGGATCACAGGCAGCCAGTGGCGGGGTCCGGTGATGGCGCAGCACCCGACCCACGGTGGAGGCCGGCACGTTCAGGTGCGCCCCGATCGCGACGGGCCCGCGGCGGGACAGGTGCCGGCTGATCCGGATCCGGGTCTGGGTGCAGGCCGGGGTGCGCCTGGGGTGGCTGCGGGCGTGGCTGGGCCGGTCGAGGAGGCCCGCCTTGCCTTCCGCTCGCCACCTGCCCCACCACTTGTAGGCACACGCTCGGGAGACGCCCATCTCCGCGGCCACGTGCGCCGGTGGGCGACCGGCGGCGATCCGCTGGACCAGGATCAACCGCCCGGCAGGAGTCAAGCGGGCATTAGCGTGAGACACGAGCGACCTCCGTGGTCGGGATGGATGCCGTCAGACAGCTCCACCCGACCCGGAGGTCGCTCCCACGTCAACAACGGTCCTGGTCAGTACA
>NZ_JBFNXQ010000212.1:0-1087 GCF_041018925.1 Geodermatophilus maliterrae | reverse complement strand
CTAGGGCGTGTCTCCAATATCAGGCGGGTGAAGGCGTCGAAGGTGGGCGGATGACGCGTGAGCCGGTGCTCGACGACGAGATGTGGGCGCGGATCGAGCCGCTGCTGCCGCCGGTGAAGGGAACGCGCGGGCGGCCGATGCGAGATCACCGCCAGCTCATCGAGGGGGCGATTCACCGCTACCGCACCGGCGTCGCCTGGCGGGATCTGCCGGCGGAGTTCGGGCCGTGGCAGACGGTGTGGAAGCGGCACCACCGCTTCGCCACCGACGGCACCTGGGATCGGGTGCTGACCGCGCTGCAGACCCAAGCCGACGCCGACGGCGACCTGGACTGGCGGATCAGCATCGACTCCACCGTCGCCCGGGTGCACCAGCACGGCGCGACCGCCCGGCGGCCGGTAGGCCCAAGCGGGAGGTCAGCCTCGAAGACGCTGTCGCACACAGGGGGCACCGTCGAATGACAAGAGTTCACGCCGAGGGGACGAGCCCGGTGACCACGGCATCGGCCGGTCCCGCGGTGGCCTGACGACCAAGACCCACGCGCTGGTCGATGGCCGCGGCCGGCCGCTGGTCATCGCCGTGACCCCCGGCCAGGCCGGGGACAGCACTCAGCTGCTGCCGCTGCTGGGCGCCCTGCGTGTTCCGCGGCTGGGGCCGGGACGACCACGGACCCGCCCGATCGCGCTGCGCGGGGACAAGGCGTACTCCTCCCGCGGACACCGCGCCCATCTGCGTGCTCGGGGCATCACCCGCGGTCATCCCCGAGCCGGCCGATCAGGCCGGCCACCGCACGAAGCGCGGCTCCCGCGGCGGCCGTCCGGTCAGCCACGACGCGCAGGACTACAAGCAACGCAACGTCATCGAGCGGGCGTTCAACCGACTCAAGCAGTGGCGCGGCATCGCCACCCGCTACGACAAGCACGCCCTCGTCTACCGCGGCGCCGTCGTCCTCGCCTCGATCCTGCTCTGGCTCCGATGACTTCAGAGACAGGTCCTAGCTGCCTGGGTCAGTGTCGCGGGGCACCTGTGAACGGTGTCCCGCGACACCGCAGTAGAGCGGGTGACGGGAATCGAACCCGCACAGTCA
>NZ_JBFNXQ010000211.1:0-1162 GCF_041018925.1 Geodermatophilus maliterrae | reverse complement strand
ACGAGCCGGACTTCGAGTCCCTGCTGGTCCACGCGCTGGCCTCCGGCCGGCTGCGGTTCAGCACCGACGTCGCCGACGCGGCCGGCTCGCAGGTGCACTTCGTGTGCGTGGGCACTCCGCAGAAGCGGGGTGAGTACGCCGCCGACATGCGCTACGTCGAGGCCGCCGTCGAGTCGCTGCTGCAGGTGCTGCAGCCCGGGGAGCTGGTGGTGGGCAAGTCCACGGTGCCGGTCGGCACCGCGGCCCGCCTCGCCGAGCTGGTGGGCGGCAAGGTGCCGGGGGCGTTGCTGGCGTGGAACCCGGAGTTCTTGCGGGAGGGGTTCGCCGTGGCCGACACCCTGCACCCCGACCGGCTGGTCTACGGCCTGCCCGCCGGGGCCGACGGCGCGGTCGCCGAGGAGCTGCTCGATGCGGTGTACGCGCCGATCGTGGCCCGCGGCACACCGAAGGTGACCAGCGACTACGCCACCGCCGAGATGGTCAAGACCGCGGCCAACTCCTTCCTGGCCACCAAGATCTCCTTCATCAACGCGATGGCCGAGCTGTGCGAGGCCACCGGGGCGGATGTGAAGCTGCTGGCCGACGCGATCGGCTACGACGACCGGATCGGGCGCAAGTTCCTCAACGCCGGCCTCGGCTTCGGCGGGGGGTGTCTGCCCAAGGACATCCGGGCGTTCATGGCCCGCGCCGGGGAGCTGGGCGCCGATCAGGCGCTGACGTTCCTGCGCGAGGTGGACAACATCAACATGCGCCGCCGGATCCGGATGGTGGAGCTGGCCCGGGAGGTGTGTGACGGGTCGCTGCTGGGCAAGCGGGTGGCGGTGCTGGGCGCGGCGTTCAAGCCCGACTCCGATGACATCCGCGACTCCCCGGCGCTCAACGTCGCCGCCCAGCTGCAGCTCCAAGGCGCCGTGGTCACCGTCACCGATCCGGCCGCGGTCGACAACTCCCGCCGGTCCTGGCCGCAGCTGGACTACGCCGCCACGCCCGAGCAGGCCGCGGCCGGCGCCGACGCGGTGCTGGTGCTCACCGAGTGGCGGGCCTACCGCGAGCTGGACCCGGTCGCGTTCGGGCAGGTGGTGGCCCGGAAGCGGGTGCTGGACGGGCGCAACGCCCTCGACCGCGAGGCCTGGACCGCCGCCGGGTGGACCTACCGCGCCCT
>NZ_JBFNXQ010000210.1:0-1178 GCF_041018925.1 Geodermatophilus maliterrae | reverse complement strand
GGGGGAGCCTTGACGGCGAAGGGCGCCCCGGTCCGCCGAAACGGTCCGGGGCGCCCTTGGGGGGTGCCGTGTCGGTCAGGCGATGGAGCGCACGTTGGACAGGTCGGGGCCGGGCTGGTTGTTGGCCGCGGCGTCGGTGTCGACGATGGCGCGGAGGAACAGCCCGCCCTGCAGCTTGATCAGCCGCGAGGTCAGCGTGGCCAGGTAGCGCACGCCCAGCCGCGGGTCGACCACGGTGCGCGGCGTGAGATCCAGCGCCGCCTGCTTGACCTTGGACGCCAGCTCGGCGGGGCTGGGCTGGTACAGCCAGGCCGGACCCGAGGGGCCCTGGGGACCCTGCACGCCGGGCAGGCCCACCGGGCCGGTCGGGCCGGCCGCGCCCTGCTCGCCCTGCGGGCCCTGCAGGCCGCGGACACCGGCGGCACCCTGCTCGCCCTGCAGACCGGGCAGGCCCTGCACCCCGGGCAGGCCCTGCTCGCCCTGCTCCCCGGTCTCGCCGATCACACCGCGCGGGCCCTGGGCGCCGCGCAGGCCCTGCTCACCCTGCGGCCCCTGCTCACCGCGCTCACCGACCACACCCTGCGGGCCGGTCTGGCCCCGCAGGCCCTGCGGGCCCTGCTCGCCCTGCTCGCCGGGGCGGCCGGTGGAGCCGGGCAGGCCCTGCTCGCCCTGGGGGCCGGTCTTCCCCTCCGGGCCCTGCTCGCCCTGCGGGCCGGTCTCGCCGCGCAGTCCGGGCAGGCCCTGCGGGCCGATCGGGCCCTTCTCACCGCGCTCACCGACCGGGCCGATCGAGCCGGTCTGGCCCTTCTCACCCTTGTCACCGCGCTCACCGGCGGGGCCGACCGGGCCCTTCTCGCCCTTGTCGCCGCGCTCGCCGGCGGGGCCGACCGGGCCCTTGGGGCCCTTGGGGCCCTTGTCGCCGGGCTCGCCGGCGGGACCGACCGGACCGGTCGGGCCCTTGCCACCGCGGTCGCCCTCCTCGACGGTGACGTCGACGGGAACCGCAACGGTCTCGCTGCGTGTCGTGCTCTTGGGCTGCGTCATGGTGGAAATGGCCTCTCGTGTACGTGGTCACGTGGCAGGTGGCATCTGGGTGGCCACCCGCGGTCCGGTCCGTCCCGGCCCGCCTCGAGTCGGGCGGGTGCCGGCCCGGCCGGCATCGGACGGGTCTGGCCCGA
>NZ_JBFNXQ010000021.1:0-58495 GCF_041018925.1 Geodermatophilus maliterrae | reverse complement strand
GCCGGCCGCCGGGGGCCGCGGGAGGGTGGTCGTGCGTGGTGCGGGCACGGCGTGGTCCCCCGGGCGTCTCGACTGGCGTGGCCGGCTCCGCGGCACGGTGCCGTGGAGCGCTCAGCCGTCTCATCGACGCGGCGGGGGACCCGGAGGAGGGAGGGGTGGGGCGGTCTCACCCCTCCGGGGGAGGGGTGCCCCACGCGGGGACGGGGCGGGGCACGAGTGGACGGCCGTGCACTCCCGCGGACGTGATCGGTGCATCCGCGGAGGTGCACGGCCGGGTGGTCAGCGGTCGGGAGGCCACCAGGCGCCGTGCCGGGGCACCAGCGGGATGCGGTGCTCGGCGCCGTCCTCGGTGGAGACGACCAGTTCGACGGCGGTGATCGCCACCGGCCGGTCGTCGTCGTTCCGCAGCAGCCGCCCGGTGGCCAGCGGTATCGGCGGCAGGACCAGGGCGTCCTCGCCGGGCGGCTCGCTGCCCATGTCCGCCCGGGTCAGCGCTCGGCGAGCGGGACGAAGGCCCGCTCGCTCTCACCGGTGTAGACCTGCCGCGGCCGGCCGATCTTGGTGGCCGGGTCGTCCATCAGCTCCCGCCACTGGGCGATCCAGCCGGGCAGCCGGCCGAGGGCGAACAGCACGGTGAACATCCGCACCGGGAAGCCCATCGCCCGGTAGATCAGCCCGGTGTAGAAGTCGACGTTCGGGTAGAGCTTGCGCTCGACGAAGTAGTCGTCGGTGAGCGCGATCTCCTCGAGACGGCGGGCCAGGTCGAGCAGCTGGTTGTCCCCGCCCAGCTTGTCGAGCACCGTGTCGGCGGTCCGCTTCACGATCGTCGCGCGCGGGTCGTAGTTCTTGTAGACCCGGTGGCCGAAGCCCATGAGCTTGACGCCGGGCTCCTTCTTCTTCACGCGCTCGACGAAGCGGTCGATGTCGCCGCCGTCGCGCTGGATCGCCTCGAGCATCTCCAGCACGGACTGGTTGGCCCCGCCGTGCAGCGGGCCGAACAGCGCGTTGATGCCGGCGGAGACCGAGGCGAAGAGGTTGGCGTGCGAGGAGCCGACCAGCCGGACGGTCGACGTCGAGCAGTTCTGCTCGTGGTCGGCGTGCAGCACGAACAGCATGTCCAGCGCGGAGGCGAGCTCGGGGTCGACCTCGTAGGGCTCCGCGGGGAAGCCGAAGGTCATCCGCAGGAAGTTCTCCACCAGGCCGAGGGAGTTGTCCGGGTAGAGGAACGGCTGGCCGACCGACTTCTTGTACGCGTAGGCGGCGATGGTCGGCAGCTTGGCCAGCAGCCGCACCGTGGAGATCTCGACCTGCCGCTCGTCGAAGGGGTCGAGGGAGTCCTGGTAGAAGGTCGACAGGGCGCTGACCGCGGAGGAGAGCACCGGCATCGGGTGCGCGTCGCGGGGGAAGCCCTTGAAGAACTGCTTGAGGTCCTCGTGCAGCAGGGTGTGCCGCCGCAGTCGCTCGTCGAACTCGCCCAGCTGGTCGGCGGTGGGCAGCTCGCCGTAGATCAGCAGGTAGCTGACCTCGAGGAAGCTGGCCTTGCCGGCGAGCTGGTCGATCGGGTAGCCGCGGTAGCGCAGGATCCCGGCGTCACCGTCGATGTAGGTGATCGCGGAGGTGCACGCCGCGGTGTTGACGAAGCCGATGTCGAGGGCCACCTGACCCGTCGTCGCCAGGAGCTTGGAGACGTCGAGGCCGTCGGACCCCTCCGTGGCCGGCACCACGCGCAGCGGGAGCTCACCTCCCGGGTGCCGGAGAGATACCTCGGGGGCGGTGTCGGCTCGGCTGCCAGCTGTCTCGGTCATCGTGGGCCGACGCTACTGGCGTCGGGCTGTCCAGACGACAGGGAGCCGCCCGCCGGAGGGGGTGGACCCGTGCCGCGACCGCCCCGGGTCCACCCCTCGCCGGTCAGGGGTGGGTCGCCGGGTGGGTCACGGGTGGGTCATCGACAGGACGTCGAGCGCCTCGTCGAGCTGGGCCTCGGTGAGCTTGCCCTGGTCGACGTAGCCGCGCTCCAGCACCACCTGCCGGATGGTCTTCTGCTCGGCCAGCGACTGCTTGGCGACCTTGGCCGCCTCCTCGTAGCCGATGTACTTGTTCAGCGGCGTGACGATCGACGGCGAGGACTCGGCGTAGGTGCGGCACTGGTCGACGTTGGCCACGATCCCGTCGACGCAGCGGTCGGCGAGGATCCGGCTGACGTTGGCCAGCAGCCGGATCGACTCGAGCACGTTGCGGGCCATGAGCGGCAGCGTCACGTTGAGCTCGAAGACACCGGTGGTGCCGGCGAAGGTGACCGCGGCGTCGTTGCCGATCACCTGGGCGGCCACCTGGATGGTCGCCTCCGGGATCACCGGGTTGACCTTCCCGGGCATGATCGAGCTGCCCGGCTGCAGGTCGGGCAGCTGGATCTCGCCGAGGCCGGTGCGCGGGCCCGAGCCCATCCAGCGCAGGTCGTTGGCGATCTTCACCAGGCCGACGGCGATCGTCTTGAGCTGGCCCGAGCCCTCGACGAGGGCGTCGCGCGAGCTCTGCGCCTCGAAGTGGTCGCGCGCCTCGGACAGCGGCAGCTCCAGCTCGGCGGCGAGCTTCTCGATGATCGCGGCGGCGAAGCCGGGCGGGGTGTTGATGCCCGTGCCGACGGCGGTGCCGCCCAGCGGCAGCTCACCGATGCGCGGCAGCGAGGCGTGCAGCCGCTCGACGCCGTACCGCACGGCCGCGGCGTACCCGCCGAACTCCTGGCCCAGGGTGACCGGCGTGGCGTCCATGAGGTGCGTGCGGCCGCTCTTCACGACCTCGGCGAACTCCTCCGCCTTGCGCTCCAGCGAGCCGGCCAGGTGCTCGAGCGCCGGGACCAGGTCGCGGACGATCGCCCGGGTGGCGGCCACGTGGATGGCCGAGGGGAAGACGTCGTTGGACGACTGCGAGGCGTTGACGTGGTCGTTGGGGTGCACCGGCTTGCCGAGGGACTCGGTGGCCAGGCTGGCGACGACCTCGTTGGTGTTCATGTTGCTCGACGTCCCCGAGCCGGTCTGGAAGACGTCGATCGGGAAGTGCTCGTCCCACTCGCCGCGGGCGACCGAGGCGGCGGCGTCGGCGATCGCGGAGGCGACGTCGCCGTCGAGCACGCCCAGGTCGGCGTTCACCCGCGCCGCGGCGCCCTTGATGGCGGCCAGGGCGGCGATGAGCTCACGCTCGATGGAGGTGCCGGAGATGGGGAAGTTCTCGACGGCGCGCTGGGTCTGGGCCCGCCACTTGGCCCATGCGGGAACGCGGACCTCCCCCATGGAGTCGTGCTCGACGCGGTAGTCCTGCTCGGTGGCCACGCTGCGCTCCCGTGTGGTGTCGGTGGGATCGGTGCTGCACGCGTGACCCTAGAAGGACCCCGTCCTGCCCATCCCTCGCGGGCTCGGGGTGGGACCCGGGAGGGGGCCGATCGAGCCGTTAGCGTGCGCGGACGCCACCGTCCCGAGGAGGACCCGTGTCCCACCCGTCGCCCGCGGACGGCCCCGTTCCCGCCCCGCCGTCCTGGGACCCGCCGTCCTGGGACCAGCCCTCCTGGGCGCCGCCGGCGGCCGGTGCCGTCCCCGCGGGCGCCGTCCCCGCCGGTGCGTGGACGCCGTGGGGGACCTGGGACCCCACCGCCGGCCGCGTCTCCCTCGCCCCGCCGGTACCGGCTCCTGCCGCTCCTGCACCCGCGGGTCGCCCGGTGCTCACCGCCCTCGCCGCGGCCGCCGTGCTCGTCGCCGGCATGGTGCTGGCCGCCACCGTCGGCGCGCTGGTGCTCACCACCGCGGCCGACGAGGTGGGCCGGGCGATCGGCGAGGGCATGGCCTCGCCGGTCACCGAGGACCTCGGGTACTACGCCGACCCGTACGCGACCGGGGGGATCCTGGGGTCGGTCGAGCAGTCCGACCCGGTGCCGCCCGGCGAGCTCGGCTCCGACACGGAGCTCGACGGTCACGCCCAGAGCTGTTTCGACGGCGACCTGCAGGCCTGCGACGACCTGTACATGGAGTCCCCGCCGCTGTCGGCGTACGAGGAGTACGCCACGACCTGCGGTGGCCGGGTGAAGGCCTTCGAGGTCCCCTTCTGCGCCGACCTCGACTAGCGCCCTCGGGGAGGTCCCGCGGCGCGTGGGCGGCGTGGGGCCGGTCGCGGCCGTCCCGTGACCTCGTCGTGCTTCTCGCCGTCGTCGGCCGGACCTAGCCTGTCCTGCGCACACGAACTCGACCCGGGAGTCCGCACACCATGTCCCAGCCCCCGTATCCGCCCCAGGGCGGCAACGACCCCTGGGGCCAGCAGCCCGGGCAGCCCGGCTGGGGCCAGTCCGAGGACCTCACCCGGCAGTCCGGACAGCCGGCGCCTCCCACCGCGCAGTTCCAGCCCGGCCAGTACGGCCAGCCCGGCGGCGAGCGGGAGCAGACCGCGCCGTTCGGCCAGCCCGGGCAGCCGCAGTACGGCCAGCCGGGCTACGGCCAGCCGCAGTACGGGCAGCCGCAGTACGGGCAGCCGCAGTACGGGCAGCCGGGCGGCTACGACCCGAACCAGTACGGCCAGCCCTACGGCCAGCAGTACGGGCAGCCCTACGGCCAGCCGGGCTACGGCCAGCCGCAGCCGCCGAAGGACAGGAAGAACCTGGTCATCGGGCTCACCGTCGCCGGTGTGCTGCTGGTCGCCGGCCTCGCCGTCGGCCTGTTCCTCCTCCTGCGCGGTGACGACAGCACGCCGGTCGCCGACCCGGCCACGTCGAGCAGCGCCTCGTCGTCGGCCTCGTCCTCCAGCTCCTCCTCGTCGTCGCCGTCCTCGCCGTCCTCACCGTCCTCACCCGGCGGTGCCGGCGCCGCGGGGCAGGCGATCCCCCCGACCGGCCTCGGCGTGGACGAGGAGGGCGACTGGCAGACGCAGGCCGACGCCTGCTTCGCCGGTGACTACGCGGCCTGCGACGACCTGTGGCTGGACACGCCGGTCGGCTCGCCGTGGGAGGAGTACGGCGGCACCTGCGCCGGGCGCCTGCCCTACCAGGAGCAGGCCTGCGAGAGCCGGCTCGGCGACGGCGGCACGGTCACCCCGACCGACCCGGTCGCGCCGACCGATCTCGGCGTGGACGAGACCGGCGACTGGCAGACGCAGGCCGAGGCCTGCTTCGCCGGTGACTACGCGGCCTGCGACGAGCTGTGGCGAGACACCCCGGTCGACTCGGAGTACGAGCAGTACGCCGGCACCTGCGCCGGGCGCCTGCCCTACGAGGCGCAGGCCTGCGTGAGCCGCCTCGGCGACTGAAGGAGGACCCCGCTGCCCCCACCGCTCGCGGGCTCGCGGCGGGGAGCCTGCAGCGGGCCCGGTGCGCGGTCGAGGGGCTCAGTGCTCCGCGTCGGAGCGGTCGAAGGGCACCGCCGAGTAGGCGCGCAGCTTCTCCAGCGAGTGCAGGCTGTCGATCGAGCGGATGGTGCCCGAGCGCGAGCGCATGACCAGCGACTGCGTGGTGCAGCCACCGGCGCGGTACTGCACGCCGCGCAGCAGCTCGCCGTCGGTGATCCCGGTGGCCACGAAGAAGACGTCGCCGCTGACCAGGTCGTCGATGGACAGCACCCGGTCGAGGTCGTGGCCGGCGTCGATCGCCTTCTGCCGCTCCTCGTCGTCCTTGGGCCACAACCGGCCCTGCAGCGCGCCGCCCATGCACTTGAGCGCGCAGGCGGTGATGATCCCCTCCGGCGTGCCGCCGATGCCCATGAGCAGGTCGACGCCGGTGCCCTCGCGGGCGGCGGCGATCGCGCCGGCGACGTCGCCGTCGGTGATGAACTTGATCCGCGCGCCGGCCTCCCGGACCTCGTGCACGAGCTGCTCGTGGCGCGGCCGGTCGAGGATGCAGACGGTGACGTCGGAGACCGAGCTGTGCTTGGCCTTCGCCACCCGGCGGATGTTCTCCGCGACCGGCGCGGTGATGTCGACGACGTCGGCGGCGGCCGGCCCGGTGGCGATCTTGTCCATGTAGAAGACCGCCGACGGGTCGTACATGGCACCGCGGTCGGCGACCGCCATGACCGCGATCGCGTTGGGCATGCCCTTGGCCATCAGCGTGGTGCCGTCGACGGGGTCCACGGCGACGTCGCACTCCGGGCCGTTGCCGTCGCCGACCTCCTCGCCGTTGAAGAGCATCGGCGCCTGGTCCTTCTCGCCCTCGCCGATGACGACGACGCCCCGCATGCTCACCGTGCCGATGAGGGCCCGCATCGCGTCGACCGCCGCGCCGTCGCCGCCGTTCTTGTCGCCGCGGCCCACCCAGCGGCCGGCGGCCATCGCCCCGGCCTCGGTCACGCGGACCAGCTCGAGGGCGAGGTTGCGGTCGGGCGCCGGCCGGTCGGCGCGGAAGCTGCTCGCGTGGGTGCTCGTGGTCAGCGGGCCATCGGGCACGGGAAGGGTCACGGGACCTCCTGGTCGGCCACCGGCGCCGGCGCGACGGGGTGGGTGAGCGGTGCTGCGATCCTAGGGGAATGAGCACGAGCGGCCCGCCGGGCGAGCAGGCGCAGCAGACCCCGGACGAGCAGCCTCCGCCGCCCGCGTCCGCGGTCGAGCGCGCCAACCGGATGAGCGCGGCCAACATGATCCGGTCGCTGCTGCCCCTGGTGGTCATCTGCCTGCTCGTGGTCGGCTGGATCGCGTTCCGGCAGGGCGGCAGCGACCCGGTCCGCCCGATCGACCCGTCCAGCACCGTGCAGCTGGCCGCGGCGCGGGCGGGCTACGCCGTCCCCGTCCCCACCGGGCTGCCCGACGGTTACCGGCCGACCAGCGCGCGCACCGACGCCGGCGACGCCGTCGAGGGGGCGCCGGTCACCCTCGAGATCGGCTACGTCACGCCGTCGACGGAGTACGCTGGCTTCGTCGTCAGCGACGACCCGGAGGCCGACCCGCTCACCGCGGTGCTCGAGGGCGCGGAGGCCGGCGGCAGCGTGCAGCTGTCCGGGGAGGAGTGGACCCGCTCGACCAGCAGCCGCGGGGAGACGGTCCTGTCCCGGGAGGACGACGGCGTGACGGTGCTGGTCACCGGCTCCGCCGACGACGAGGAGCTCGAGACCGTGGCCGCCTCGGTCGCGCCGGTCGCGACCGGCTGAGGACGCGGCCGCCGGACCTCAGCCCTGCTGGTCGGCCGGGGCGGCCGCGGCCAGGCGCTCGCGGGCGCGGTCCAGCCAGTGCTGGCACAGCTCGGCCAGCGCCTCGCCCCGCTCCCACAGGGCGAGGGACTCCTCGAGGGTCAGCCCGCCGGCCTCGAGCTTGCGGACCACCTCGGCCAGCTCCTCGCGCGCCTGCTCGTAGGTCTGGGTCGGCCGGTCGGGAGGCGGCTGGTCGGGAGTCGGCTCGGGCGTGCTCACGGCTGCCCATCCTGCCCGCCGCCACCGACGCCGCCCGTGTCGCGGTCGACGCGCACCGGCAGGCGGCCGCCGGCCACCCGCACGGACAGCCGCTCGTCGTCGCCGACCTCGGCGGGGTCGCGCACCAGCGCGCCGTCGGCCCGCTGCACGAGCGCGTAGCCGCGCTCCAGCGTGGCCTGCGGGGAGAGGGCGGACACGCGGGCGCGGGCGTGCTCGAGGTCGCGCTCGGCGGTCTCCACCCGGTGCGTCAGCGTCCGGCGGGCGCGGGCGCGCAGGGCCGCGACGTCGTCGGCCCGGCCGTGCAGCAGCCGCTCGGGGGCGGCCAGCACGGGCCGGCTGCGCACGCCCTCCAGCCAGCGGTCCTGCTGGTCGAGCCGCATCGTCAGCAGGTGCCGGGCGCGGGCGCGCAGGCCGTCGACCAGCCGCCGCTGCTCGCCGATCTCGGGCACCACGCGGTGCGCGGCGTCGGTCGGGGTGGCGGCGCGGACGTCGGCGACGTGGTCGACCAGCGTGGTGTCGGTCTCGTGCCCGACGGCGGTGACCACCGGCGTGCGGCAGGCGGCGATCGCGCGCACCAGCCCCTCGTCGGAGAAGGGCAGCAGGTCCTCCACCGAACCGCCGCCGCGGGCGACGACGATGACCTCGACCTCCGGGTCGCGGTCGAGCCGCTGCAGCCCCTCGATGACCGACGACGCGGCGTTCACGCCCTGCACCAGGCTGTGGTGGACGGCGAAGCGGATCGCGGGCCAGCGCCGGCGCGCGGTGACCAGCACGTCGCGCTCGGCGGCGGAGTCCTTGCCGGTGACCACGCCGACGACGGCCGGGGCGAAGGGCAGCGGGCGCTTGCGGGCGGCGTCGAAGAGGCCCTCGGCGGCCAGCAGCCGGCGGATGCGCTCGATGCGGGCCAGCAGCTCACCGAGCCCGACCGCGCGGATCTCGGTGGCGCGCAGCGAGAACGACCCGCGGGCGATGTAGTAGTCCGGCCGCGCCCGCACGATCACCCGGGCGCCCTCGGTGAGCTCCAGGCCCGGCCGGTCGGCGACGTCGCGGGCGCAGGTCACCGGCACCGAGAGGTCGGCCGCCGGGTCGCGCAGGGTCAGGAACACGGTCGCCGACCCGCGCCGGGAGATCTGGGCGACCTGGCCCTCCACCCACACCTCGCCCAGCCGGCCGATCCACTCGGCGACCTTGCGGGCCACCGTGCGCACCGGCCAGGGCGCCTCGGGGGAGGAGGGGGCGGTCATGCCCCGAGGGTGCCAAACGGGATCGACACGGCCGCCGGGACCCGTGGGACGGCAGCGGCCCGGGTCCCCGATCGGGACCCGGGCCGCTCGCGGTGGCCCCCCTGCACGGGGTCCCGCCGCGGGCGTGCGAGCGGTGGGGGGCAGGTGGCCCCGTGCCAGGCCCCGCCCCGAGTCTGCGGAGGGTGGGGAGGACGGGCGGCCCTCCTGCAGGGTCCCGCCGCGAGCGTGCGAGCGGTGGGGGGCAGGAGGGTCCTTGCTCAGCCGCGCGGCTGCAGCGGGCTGGCGTCGGCGGCCTGCTGCTCGAGCTTCTCCAGCCGGTTGCGGAGCATGGTCACGAACTGCGGCCGGGCGCGGGTGGCCTCCTCGTAGGAGAGCAGGTCCTGCACGGTCGCCAGCTGGTAGCCGCGCAGCCGGCCGCGCAGCTGGGCGATGGTGAACGAGTCGTAGCCGTCCACCGGCGCCGACGGCTCGCTGCCGCCCTCCGGTTCGTCGGTGGCGGCGTCGGCCTCGCCGGCGTCGGTGGGCACGCCGGTGGCCGCCGCGACCGGGGTGCCGCCCTCGTCGGTGGCCTCGACCGCGGCGTCGCCGGTCGCGGTGTCGCCCGTGCCGGCCTCCTCGGCCGGGCCGGGCTCGGCGCCCATCTGCTCGTCGACGCGGGCGTGCTCGTCGGTGACGACGTCGCTGCCCCCGTCCGTGACGGTGTCCTCGGTCGCGGTCCCCTCGGCGGCCTCGCCCGTGGTGTCGGCGGTCGTGGTGTCGGCGGTCGTGGTGTCGGCGGTCGTGGTGTCGGCGGTCGTGGTGTCACCGCCGCCGGAGTCGGCGGCGTCCGGCTCGGCGCCCATCTGCTCGTCGACGCGGGCGTGCTCGTCGGTGACGACGTCGCTGCCCCCGCCCGTGGCGGTGTCCTCGGTCGTGGCCGTGGTGTCGGCGTCCTCGGGGGCGACGACGCCCTCGTCGGTGACCGTGCCCTCGACCGTGGCGACCTCGCCGTCCGGCGTGATGACGTCGACCTCGGTCGCGGCGTCGTCGGTCGTGGCGCCGGCCTGCGCGTCCTCGCCGAGCAGGCCGGCGTCGGTGTCGGTGGCCTCGTCGGCCAGGCCGATGTCGGTGTCGGCGGTGCCGGAGTCGGCGGCGTCCGGGACGGTCGTGTCGTCGCTGCCCACGTCGGGGGCGCCGGCCAGCTCACCGACCGGCGAGCCGCCCGGGTCGCTGGCGGCCGGGGTGTCCTCGCCGACCGTGTCCCCGGCGTCGGGGACGGTCTCCGGGGTGCCCTCGGCCTCCAGCAGCGCGCTCTCGAGGGCGTCCTCGGGGGTCAGCGCGGTGTCGGCGGCCTGCAGCGCCGACTCGGCCTCCTCGGCACCCTGCACCTGGTCGGTGATGGACTCGATCGCGGCGACGACCTCGGCCGGCGCGGGGTCCGGCGGCAGCCCGGCGGCCTCGTCGTCGACCAGTCCGGCCGCGTCGCTGTCGACGTCGATCTCCATGACGTCGACCTCGGTGAGCACGACCTCGGTGTCGCCGATGCGGGCGTCGGTGTCGTCGAGTGCCGCGGCGGTGTCCTCGACCGCGGCGACGACGGCGTCCGCAGCCGGGTCGTCGGGGAGGGCCGCGGCCTCGTCGTCGGTGATGCCGGTGGTGTCGACGTCGGGCGCGCGGTCGAAGGCCGAGGTGCGCAGGACGTCGATCGGCTCGGCCACCAGTGCGGCGCCGCCGGCGTCCTCCTCGTCCTCGTCGAAGGTGGCCATGCCGGGCTCGCTCTCACCGCGCAGGCCGGTGAGCACCTCGTCGCCGCGGGCCACCAGGCCCGACCACTGCTGCTGGAACTTCATCGCCGTCTGCAGGGCCAGACCCACGAGGCGCACCGGCAGCCCGGTCAACGTCGAGGGGAGCCGGCGGGCCTCGTCGAGGACGGTGACGGCCAGCCCGGCGGCGGCGCGGATCGGCTCGGGGATCTCACGGGACATGGCCCCAGCCTGCCGCAGGCTCCGCGGAACGGCATCGTGGCCTCTCGCCCGGCCACCCGGTCGGGCGGCGCTCCACGCCGACGGCGTGTCGCGCGTCTCCCCAGGAGCCCGGCAGCCGTCGGCGCGCCACCTACGATGGGTGCATGGCTGATCAGCGCGGACGGGTCCTGCTGGCCGATCCCCGGGGCTACTGCGCCGGCGTCGACCGGGCGGTGGTGGCCGTCGAGCGGGCGCTGGAGATCCACGGCGCACCGGTCTACGTCCGCAAGCAGATCGTCCACAACAAGCACGTGGTGGCCACCCTCGAGCGGCGCGGCGCGGTGTTCGTCGACGAGACCGACGAGGTGCCCGAGGGCTCGGTCGTCGTCTTCAGCGCCCACGGCGTCTCGCCGGCGGTGCACCAGGAGGCCGCCGCGCGGCAGCTGCGGACGATCGACGCGACCTGCCCGCTGGTGACGAAGGTGCACCAGGAGGCGAAGCGGTTCGCCCGCGACGACTACGACATCCTGCTGATCGGCCACCGCGGCCACGAGGAGGTCGAGGGCACCTCCGGTGAGGCGCCGTCGCACATCCAGCTCGTCGACGGTGCCGACGACGTCGCCGCCGCCCGGGTGCGCGACCCCGAGAAGGTCGTGTGGCTGTCGCAGACCACGCTCTCGGTCGACGAGACGCTGGCCACGGTGGACCAGCTGAAGCACCGCTTCCCCGGCCTGCAGTCCCCGCCCAGTGACGACATCTGCTACGCCACCCAGAACCGCCAGCAGGCGGTCAAGCAGATGGCCGCCGAGTGCGACTTGGTGATCGTCGTGGGCTCGACCAACTCGTCGAACTCGGTGCGGCTGGTCGAGGTGGCGCTCGAGGCCGGCGCCCGCGCCGCGCACCTGGTCGACTACGCCGCCGAGATCGACCCGGCCTGGCTCGAGGGCGTGCAGACCGTCGGTGTCACCAGCGGCGCGTCGGTGCCCGAGGTGCTGGTCAGCGAGGTCCTCGACTGGCTGGCCGCGCGCGACTACCCCGACGTCGAGACGGTGAAGGCGGCCGAGGAGCGGCTGGTGTTCGCCCTGCCGCACGAGCTGCGCCCCAAGCGCGGCGAGACCTCCTCCTGACCGTCCCCCCGGACGCGCGAAGGGCCCCTCCCGGTCGGGAGGGGCCCTTCTGCCGTGACGGCGGCCCCCTCGCGGGGAGGCCCTGCTAGCGCCGGGCGGCCCAGCGGACGATCGCCACGACGACGGCGACGACGGTGGCCACGGCCATGGTGGGGAAGCCGCGGATGAGCACGGTGGCGATCGTCGGCAGGTTGAGGCTGGCCGACGGCGCGAGGCCGACGTTCACCGCGGCGACCGCGACGAAGACCAGCGGCGGCGCGACGACGAGGGTGAGCAGGTCGCGCTTGCGGACCAGCAGCGTGGCGACGGCGGTGGCCGCGACCAGCGTGACGAGGGTGAGCGTGCCGAGGCCGACACCGAGGAACGAGTCGAGGGCGCCGCCGGCCAGCGTGATCACGAAGACGCCGAGCACCGCGACGATGCCGCGCAGTCGGCTGCCGCTGTCCGCGGCGGGCGCGACGCGGCTGCTCGAGCGCTCGGCGCCGTGGCCGGAGGCCCGGCTGCCGCGGCGGTCGGGGGCGTCGCTCCCGGCACGGTCGGTCACCGGGCGTCCACCCGGGTGGGGGGCGCGCTGCGGGGAGCGGGCGGCCGGTGGGCGGGTGTCACCGGCGGGACGGGCGGTGCGGCCGGCAGCGTGGCCGGCGCCGGGCCCCGTGGGGCGGCCCCGCGGCGGGGGCGGCGGCACGGGCGGGCGGGACATGCGCATGGGGCGGTCCGGTCCGGTCAGGTCGGGGCGCGGGGGCTGCGGGCGGGCGTAGGGGCGCGCCGGGCGCACTCCGCTGTCCCGCCAGGTGTCGGCGGCGCTCGCCGAGGCCATGGCGTACCTCCCGTCCGGACCGGTCGGCCCGGTCCGGGCCGCTGTCGGTGCTCACCGTAGCGACGACCGGCCCCGTCGGGGACCGGTTCCCGGTGTCACCCCCTGACAGGTCCCCGTGTCGATTTGGCACTTCTCGGTGAGGGGCGGGGGTGGTGTGACGGGCGGGACGGGAGGTCTCCCGGTGACTCGCCGGCCGGCCGGCGACCGGTCGGTGCCCGCCGGTCAGACGTCCGCGGTGCCGCCGGTCCGCCACCGCAGCGCCGGTCCGGCGTCGTCCACGCGGTCGAGGTCCGCCCGGAGCTCCCGATCCGGCCGGAGGTCCCGGTTGGGCAGCAGGGCCCGCTCGGGCAGGGGCGGCCGGTCGATCCGGACCACGTCGTCGACCCGCACCGCGCCGTCGTCGGGCACCCCGTCGTCGGGCACCGCGTCGTCGGGCACCGCGTCGTCGGGCACCGCGTCGTCGTCGGCCGGGCGCAGCGCCCGGACCACCGCCTCCACCGGCGCGGGCGTGGGCACCGGCGTCTCACCGACGCCGAGGTCGTCGAAGCGGCGGGCGGCGGCGAGCACCGAGCGCTCGTAGGAGCCGACCGTCTCGTTGTAGCGGGTCAGCGTCGAGCCCAGCGCCGCGCCGAGCCGGGTGAGGTGCCCGGACAGCGTGGCCAGGCGGGCGTGCAGCCGGCGGCCGACCTCGATGACCTGGTCGGCGTCGCGGGCCAGCCGCTCCTGCCGCCAGGAGTGCGCCACCGTGCGCAGCAGCGCCAGCAGCGTGCTCGGCGTCGCGATGACGACGTCGCGGCCGAAGCCGTACTCGAGCAGGCCGGGCTCGGCCTCGAGCGCGGTGGTGAGGAAGCCGTCGGAAGGCACGAACAGGACCGTGAACGGCGCCGCCGGGCGGAAGGCGGTGGGGTAGCGGCGCGCCGAGAGCTGGTCGACGTGCGCGCGCAGCTGCCGGGCGTGCGCGGCGACCCGCTGCGCCTTGACCGTCTCGTCGGGCGCCTGCACCGCCTCGATGTAGCCGGTGAAGGGCACCTTGGCGTCGACGACGACCTGCCGGCCGTCGGAGAGGGTGACCACCAGGTCGGGCCGGACGCCGGCGCCCTCGTCGTTGGTGGACGACGGCTGCTCGACGAAGTCGCAGTGCTCGAGCAGGCCGGCCACCTCGACCACCCGGCGCAGCTGCACCTCACCCCACCGGCCGCGCACGTGCGGGGTGCGCAGCGCCGTCACCAGCGCCGCCGTCTCCTGGCGCAGCAGCGCGCTGGTCTGCCCGACCGTGCCCATCTGCTCGCGCAGCTCCCCGTGCGCGGTGGCCCGGGCCTGCTCCATCCCGGCGAGCAGCCGGTGCAGGTGGTCGATCGACTCGTGCAGCGGGTCGAGCCCGGACTCGGCCGGCCGCCGGCGGGCCGACAGCGCGACGAACCCCAGCGTCACGGCCGCCCCCAGCAGCGCGCCGAGGAGCAGGCCGAGCAGGAGCGAGGCGGCGTCCACGCCAGGCAGGGTGCCTCAGCGCACCGACAAGTGGCTGGAGGCGGTGCCAAGAGCGCTACAAAGGCACCTCGAGGCGGTGCCGATGCGCCACGAGGTACCTCAGGCCGGGACGGGGGCGTGCTCGGCCTCGTGGTCGAGCAGCCAGCGTTTGACCGGCGTCCCCCAGCGGAAGCCGCCGAGGCCGCCGTCGGAGCCGAGCACCCGGTGGCAGGGTACGAACAGCGCGGCGGCGTTGCGGGCGCAGGCGTTGGCCGCGGCGCGCACCGCCGTGGGCCGGCCGCAGCGGGCGGCGAACGCGGCGTAGGTGTCGGGCTCACCCGCGGGCACGGTGCGCAGCACCTCCCACGCGTCCTCGAGGAACGGCCCGGAGCGCTGCCGCACCGGGACGTCGTCGATGGCGGTGACGTCGCCGGCGACGAACGCCTCCACGGCGTCGAGGACCGGCAGGTGGTCGGCCCGCTCGACCCAGGTCGGCCGCAGCGAGCGGTGGACGACGGGGAGCAGCTCGGCGACGTCGTCGGTCCAGCCGGCGGCGAGGACGACGTCGCCGCCGTCGGGACCGTCGGTGACGACCACGGTGAAGGGGCCCGGCGGTGTGGCGACGGTGGCGAAGCGGGCGGCGGGTGGGGTCATGACGCACTCCGATCGGGGGCGGGGGAGCGGGTGGAGGGGAGGGACGGGCGGGTGAACAGTGTCGGTGCGGCGAGCGCCCAGAGGTGCACCGCGGCGTACGAGCGCCACGGCCGCCAGCGGGTCGCGGCGTCGGCGTCGGAGCTGCCCAGCGCGGCCAGCGACCGGCGCAGCGCGAGGTCGCCGGGCAGCCAGACGTCGGGGTCGCCGAGCCCGCGCATCACCACCAGCGACGCCGTCCACGGGCCGATCCCCGGCAGCGCCAGCAGGTCGGCGGCGGCCTGCTCGCGGTCGCAGCCGGGGTCGAGGGCGACCCGTCCGTCGGCGAGGGCGGCGGCCAGGCCGGCGAGCGTGCGGCGGCGGGCGCCGGTGAGGCCGACGGCGGAGAGGTCGGCGTCGGCGAGCGCCTCCGGCCGCGGGAAGGCGTGCGTGAGGGTGCCGACCGGCTCGGGCAGCGGCGTCCCGGCCAGCGCGACCACGCGGGCGGTGAGCGTGCGGGCGCCGGCCACCGACACCTGCTGCCCGAGCACCGCACGCGCCGCCGTCTCCGGGGCATCGGGCGAGGCGGGCACCCGGCGGCCGGGTGCTCCGGTCACCAGCGGGGCGAGCGCGGGGTCGGCGCCGAGGACGTCGTCGACGGCGAGCGGGTCGGCGTCGAGGTCCAGCAACCGCCGGCAGCGGGGGACGGCGGCGCGCAGGTCGCGCAGGTCGGTGAGCAGCAGCTGGGCGGTCACGGCCGGGCCGCCGTCGGGAGCGGGGGACAGGCGGACGACGCCGGGGCCGGCGGGCAGGTCGAGCACGCGGGAGAACGTCGTCCCGTCCCACTCCTCGAGCCCGGGGACGGCGTGCGCGCCGAGGAAGTGCAGCACCTCGGCGGCGTCGAACGGCGCGCGGGCAGCCAGCCGCAGGGTCAGCCAGCCCGGTGTGCCGCCGTCGCCGCCCGGCCGGCGGCGGCGCAGCTCCGACGGCGTGCACGCGAAGACCTCGCGGACGGTGTCGTTGAACTGCCGGATGCTGGCGAACCCGGCGGCGAAGGCGACGTCGGCCATCGGCAGGTCGGTGGTCTCGATCAGGACGCGGGCGGTCTGCGCGCGCTGGGCGCGGGCCACCGCCAGCGGGCCGACGCCGAGCTCGCCGACCAGCAGCCGGTGCACCTGCCGCTCGGAGTAGCCCAGCCGCGCGGCCAGCCCGGGCACGCCGGTGCGCTCGACCTCCCCGTCGGCGATCAGCCGCATCGCGCGGGCGACGGCGTCGGCGCGCACGTCCCACTCGGGGGAGCCCGGGACGGCGTCGGGCCGGCAGCGGCGGCAGGCGCGGAAGCCCGCCGCCTGGGCGCCGGCGGCGGTGCCGAAGAAGCACACGTTCGCCACCGCGGGGGTGCGGGCCGGGCACGAGGGGCGGCAGTAGATGCCCGTGGTCCGGACGGCGGTGACGAACCAGCCGTCGAAGCGGGCGTCCCGGCTGGCGACCGCGCGGTAGCAGCGCTCGGCGTCGAGGGAGGCGGTCACGTGACCGAGCATGGCACCTGGTCCAGGGGATGACTGGCGGTTTCCGGACGCCGCCGTGGGACCGGCCGGCTCGCGGCTGTCACCCCCGCCCACCAGACTGCGGGGACCGCCGGGCGCCCGCCCCGGCGGGCGGGGGAACCGCGGGTCGCCGACGACCCGGGACCCCCACGCGTCCGTCGACCAGGGGGAACAGTGATCGATCCGCGAGTCGGTGCCGGCCGGAGCAGGCACCCGGCAGTGCAGACCACCGGACGGCAGGTCGTCGTCTTCGCCGACACCCCCGACGACGTGACGGTGGACTGGTCGGCGGCCGGGATCTCCGACGTGGCCGACTCGCGCGACTTCACGTCCGGGCAGGTGTCCGCGCAGGCCCTGCACCAGGCCGGCGCCACGGTGTTCGCCCGGCTCGGCATCGCCGTCGTCTCGGCCGCCCCCGACCAGGTGACCGCGCTGCGGTCGGCGACCGCGGACCGCCGTCCGGTGCTGTCCGTGTCGCCCGAGCTGGTCCACCACGTGCTGCCCGAGGACGTGTCGTCCTACGTCGAGGGCTACCGGGACGGCGTGGCCGACCTCGCCGGCCGCCTCGTCGGCAGCGGGGGAGGCGGAGGGGGCGCCGCCCCGGCCCCGCCGTTCGCCGACACCCCGGCGGCCACCTGGGGCCTGCAGGCGGTGCAGGCGACGACCTCCCCGTTCACCGGCCGGGGGATCCGGGTCGCCGTCCTCGACACCGGCCTGGACCTCGAGCACCCGGACTTCGCCGGCCGCGCCGTCACCGCGGAGTCGTTCGTGTCCGGCGTGACCTCGGCGCAGGACGGGCACGGCCACGGCACGCACTGCACCGGCACCGCCTGCGGCCCCCGGGTGCCCCCGGCCGGGCCGCGCTACGGCGTCGCGTCGGAGGCGGAGGTCTTCGTCGGCAAGGTGCTCAGCGACGAGGGCAGCGGTGACGACGGCGGCATCCTGGCCGGTATGGACTGGGCGGTGTCCAACGGCTGCGCCGTCCTGTCGATGTCCCTGGGCGCCGACGTCGCCGAGGCCCACCCGCCCTATTCCGCCGCCGGGCGGCGGGCGCTGCAGCAGGGGTCGCTGGTCATCGCCGCGGCCGGCAACAACGCCGACCGCGAGAACGGCGACCCCGGCTTCGTGGGCGCGCCGGCCAACAGCGTGGAGATCGTCGCCGTGGGCGCCCTGGACCCGAGCCTGGCGGTGACCTGGTTCTCCGCGCGCAGCCTGGCGGTCCCGGGCGGCGAGGTGGACGTGGCCGCGCCCGGGCTCGACGTGCTGTCGACCTGGCCGATGCCCACCCGCTACAACACGATCAGCGGCACCAGCATGGCCACGCCGCACGTCGCCGGGCTGGCGGCACTGTGGGCCGAGGCCACCGGACGGCGCGGGTACGAGCTGTGGGCCACGCTGACCCAGGCGAGCCGGCGGCTGCTCGAGCCGTCGGTCGACGTCGGCAGCGGGCTGGTGCTGGCACCCCAGGAGGGGGCCGGTACGGCGTAGCCTCCGGCCATGGCACGCCCGCTGGCGAAGTTCAGCGTGACCGTCGACGACGGTCACCTGGCCGAGATGGACGCCGTGGCCCAGGCGCTGAGCGCCTCCGGCATGCAGGTCGAGCGGGTGCTCGGCACCCTCGGGCTGATCACCGGCCGGGCGCCGGTTGACGCCCGCCCGACGCTGCTGTCGATCGACGGCGTCACCTCCGTCGACGAGCTGTTGCGCGTCCAGCTGCCACCGCCGGACGCGCCGGTCCAGTAGGCCGGGGACCCCACCGGGCCGTCGTCCGTTGGGGGCGGTGTGCACACGACACGGCGACGGCGGGCCCTCGTCCTGGCCGTCGCCGTCCTGGTGGCCCTCGGGGCGCTGCTGGTGGTCCGCCAGGTGACCTCGGAGGCGCCGCCGTCGGCGGAGTGCGCGGCGGCCGAGGCCGGGATCCGGGTCGACCCGGCCGCGGTGCCGGAGGGGCCGGTCGCCGGCTACGCCGGTGAGCAGCTGGTCAACGCCGCGGCGATCGTCAACGCGGGAGAGGCGCTGGGCCTGGACACCTGCGCCCAGGTCATCGGCGTCATGACCGCGATGGGGGAGTCCTCGCTGCGGGTGCTCGACCGCGGTGACGCCGTCGGGCCCGACTCCCGGGGGCTGTTCCAGCAGCGGGCCAACGGCGCCTGGGGCTCCTACGCCGACCGGATGGACCCCACCACCAGCGCCACCAACTTCTTCCGGGCGCTGCAGGAGGTCGAGGACTGGCGGTCGCTGCCGCCGACGATCGCCGCGCACCGCACCCAGCGCAACGCCGACCCGGACCACTACGCGCGGTACTGGGACGCCGCGGTCGAGGTGGTCGGCGCGCTGGCCGGCCGGCCGGTCCTCGGCACGGGCACCTAGCGCCGGCGTCCGGGCGGCCCGACGGCGGACACCGGCCGTCCACCGACCGGTGGACGGCGGACCCACGCAACGGCCGTCCCGCCGGGCGCCGCGCCGGGACAGGCTGGTGGCATGACAGCGACCCAGACGGCGTCGGCCCCCCTGGCCGCGGCGCGCGACGACGAGACGGCGGTCCGCGTGCGCGGGCTGGTCAAGCGGTACGGCGGCCGGGCGGTGGTCGACGGCCTGGACCTCGACGTCCGCCGCGGCGAGGTCTTCGCCCTGCTCGGGCCCAACGGCGCGGGCAAGACGACGACCGTCGAGATCCTCGAGGGCGTGCGCCGGCGCGACGCCGGCGAGGTCGCCGTCCTCGGGGAGGACCCGGGGCCGGCCGGGCGGGCGTGGCGCGACCGCATCGGCGTGGTCGGCCAGAGCACCGGGGCCGGCAACGCGCTGACCGTGCGGGAGACCGTCGACCACTTCGCCCGCTACCACGGCACCTCGCGGGAGTCCGGCGAGCTGATCGAGGCGGTGGGGCTGACCGCGGCGGCGGGGACCCGGGTGTCGCGGCTGTCGGGCGGCCAGCGGCGGCGGCTGGAGGTGGCGCTCGGCGTCCAGGGCCGCCCGGAGCTGCTGTTCCTCGACGAGCCGACCACCGGCTTGGACCCGGTCGCCCGCCGGCAGTTCTGGGAGCTGGTCCGCGGGCTGCGCGCCGGCGGCACCACCGTCGTCCTCACCACCCACTACCTCGACGAGGCCGCGGAGCTGGCCGACCGGGTCGGCGTCCTCACCGACGGCCGGCTGGTCGAGGTCGCCCCGCCGCACGAGCTGGGCGCCGCGCTGCGGCAGGTCGCCACCGTCCGCTGGACCGAGGACGGCGCGCCCCGTGAGGTGCGCACCCCCGAACCGGCCGCCGTCCTGCGCGACCTGCTCGCCGCGCACCCGTCGGGCGAGGTGCCCGGCCTGACCGTCACCCGTCCCGGCCTGGAGGACGTGTACCTCCACCTGGTCGGCGCCGTCCCCGCGACCCCCGAGGGAGACCTCCGATGACCGCCGTCCTGACCCCCGCTCCGGAACGGCCGGCGCCGCCGTCGGCCGCTGCCATCGGCGCCGCCCGCACCCTGATGGAGCTGCGGCTGTTCGTCCGCGACCCGGCGCAGGTGGTGTTCTCGTTCGCCTACCCCATCGTGATGCTGGTGATCTTCGCGTCGG
The DNA here is from genome assembly GCF_041018925.1 of Geodermatophilus maliterrae. Lineage (NCBI taxonomy): Bacteria > Bacillati > Actinomycetota > Actinomycetes > Geodermatophilales > Geodermatophilaceae > Geodermatophilus > Geodermatophilus maliterrae. The sequence goes on along the minus strand of NZ_JBFNXQ010000021.1, from coordinate 38,789 downwards.
TGTTCGCCGACGAGGACCGGCCGGGCGGGGTGCCGTTCGCGCAGTACTTCCTCGCCGGGATCGCCGCGACCGGCATCATGCTGACCAGCTTCCAGGCGGTCGGGACGGCGATCGCCGAGGAGCGCGACCGCGGCGAACTCGCGCGGCTGCAGACGCTCGGCACCCCCGCGGTGGGCTACTTCCTCGGCAAGGCCGGCCAGGTGCTGGTGACGACGGTGCTCCAGCTGGCGGTGCTGCTCACCGTGGCCGCGACCGCCTACGACGTGCCGCTGCCCGGTGAGGCCGGCCGCTGGCTGACCTTCGCCTGGGTGGTGCTCGGCGGCGCGCTGGCCGGCACGGTGCTGGGCATCGCGGTGGCCTCGGTCGGCAGCAGCCGCTCGGTGGGCAACGGGATCGCCGCGTTCGCCATCGTCCTGCAGTTCTTCTCCGGGGTCTTCTTCGTCTTCTCGGAGCTGCCGTCGTGGATGCAGGAGGTGGCCGCGGTCTTCCCGCTGAAGTGGCTGGTGCAGGGCATGCGCTCGGTGTTCCTCCCCGACGCCGCCGCGGCCGTGGAGCCGGCCGGCAGCTGGGAGCACGGGACCACTGCCCTGGTGCTGGCCGCATGGGTGATCATCGGTCTCGTGGTCTGCGCCCGTGCCTTCCGCTGGCGCCGGACGGCGTGAGCCTGACGCGCCGGCTGGCCGCCGTCGTCGTCCCCCCACCGGCGGGGGACGACGACGGCGAGCCGCTGTCCGCGCGCGGGTGGCAGGCGACGGTCGTCGGCCTGCACGTCATCTCCGCGGCGCTCTGGGTCCTCGCGGTGGTCTCCACCGTGGTCGGGGACGCCGTCGGCGACGACCGGCGTGGGCCCGTGCTCGTGGTCCTGGCCGTGCTGGCCGTCGCCTACGTCGTCGCGGGCGCACCGGCGGTCGCGTCGGGTGCGCGCGGCCGGGCGGTGCTGTACCTGTGCGTCCTCGTCGTCGCCTTCGGCCTGATCGGCTGGCTGGGCGACGGGCTGCTGTTCCTGCTCTTCCTCGCCTACCCGCAGGTCTGGTTCGTCGTCCAGGGGGCCCTCACCGGTCTGTTCTGGACCGTCGCGCTCTCGGTGGCCAGCGCCGCCGGTCCGGTGGCGACGGCGGCGTCCGGGCGCACCGACGTCCTGCTCGAGACCGCCGTCAGCCTGACGTTCAGCCTCGCCCTGGGCCTGTGGATCAGCCGGGTGCTGCACGAGAGCGCGCAGCGGGCCTCGCTGATCGCCCAGCTGGAGGCCACCCGCGCGGAGCTGGCCGCGGCAGAGCGCGAGCGCGGGGTGCTGGCCGAGCGCGAGCGGCTGGCGGGGGAGGTGCACGACACCCTGGCGCAGGGCTACACCTCGATCGTGGTGATGGCGCAGACCGCGGCCGCGCTGCTGCCCGCCGATCCCGACGGCGCGCGCGAGCGGCTGGAGGTGATCGAGGAGGTCGCCCGCGACAACCTCGCCGAGGCGCGTGCGGTGGTGGCGGCGTTCCGGCCCGTGGCGCTGGACGGGTCGACGCTGGTCGAGGCGCTGCAGCGGCTGGCCGAGCGGTTCGCGCGGGAGACCGGGCTGGCGGTGCGGGTGGACACCTCGGCGCTCGACGCCGCACCGCGCCTGCGGACCGACGAGGAGGTGGTGCTGCTGCGCGGGGCGCAGGAGGCGCTGACCAACGTCCGCCGGCACGCGGGCGCCTCGGCGGTCGTGCTGCGGCTGTCACGGGTGGGCGGCCAGGTGTCGGTGCACGTGGAGGACGACGGCGTGGGCTTCGACCCGGCGGCGGTCTCCGTCTCGGGCCTGGAGGGGCTGCGCGGGCGGGTGGCGCAGGTGGGCGGGGAGGTCGACGTCGCCTCGGCGCCGGGCTCGGGCACGCGGGTGACCGTGCGGGTGCCCGGCTCGTGAGCCGACCGACGGACGCGACGGGCCGGCCGGTGGTCAGGGTGCTCGTGGTCGACGACCACCCGGTGGTGCGCGGCGGGCTGGTCGGCTGGCTGGCGGCGCAGGCCGACCTCGACGTCGTCGGGGAGGCCGCCGACGGGGCCGAGGCGCTGGCCTCCGTGGCCGCGCTGCACCCGGACGTCGTCCTCATGGACCTGCGGATGCCGCGGATGGACGGCGTGACGGCGACCGAGAAGCTGGCGGTCACGCACCCCGGCGTCCGGGTGCTCGTGCTGACCACCTACGACACCGACGCCGACATCGTGCGCGCCGTCGCGGCCGGGGCCACCGGCTACCTGCTCAAGGACGCACCGCTGCCGCAGCTGGCCGACGCCGTCCGCGCCGCGGCCCGCGGGGAGACGGTGCTGGCGCCGCCGGTGGCCGCGCGGCTGGTGTCGAGGATGCGCGCGCCCGCGGTGGAGGCGCCGACCGCCCGGGAGCTGGAGGTGCTGGCCGGGGTGGCCCGCGGGCTGACCAACGCCGAGATCGGCCGGGAGCTGTTCATCGGCGAGGCCACGGTGAAGACCCACCTGCTGCGGGTGTTCGCCAAGCTCGGCGTCGACGACCGGACCCGCGCGGTGATGGTCGCCGTCGAGCGGGGGCTGCTGCCGGGGCCGGGCTCCCGGTGAGCGACGTCGTCGTCCGGCCGGCGGTGGCCGCTGACGCGCCGCGGCTGGCCTCGATCAGCCGGGCGGCGATCGCGGCCGCCGACGTCTACCCGCCCGCCCAGCGGGCGGCGTGGGCGTCGCGCCGGTCCGTGGCCGCGCACGTCCGCTACATCGAGGTGACGCGGGTCCTGGTGGCCTCGGTGGACGGCGTGGTCGCCGGCTTCGCGTCGGTGGCGCTGTCGCCGGTCGACGCGCTGGTGGCCGGCGAGGTCGACCAGCTGTACGTGGACCCGTCGTCCGGCGGGCGCGGGGTGGCGCGGACGCTGCTCGCGGCGGTCGAGTCGGCGGCCCGCGAGGCCGGGCTGGCGTCGCTGGTGACGCACGCGTCGTGGCGGGCGGTGCCGGTGTTCGAGCGCTCCGGCTACCGGCAGGAGGAGGTCGAGTCGGTGACCCTGGACGGCGAGGTGCTCACCCGCGCCCGCATGTCCAAGCCCCTCGGCCGAGCGATGCCCGCGTAGCGCTGGTGGCACCTGGCCAGCCGTTGACCTGCGCTTTCGGGTTGATCACCCCGACTTGATCGGCTAGTATTCGTACATGTGTTCGGGTGGTCCGGTCGGTAGTGACGGCCTCGACGACGTCGCCGCGCTGGTCGCCGAGCGCAACCGGGTGGATGCCCTGCTGGCCCGGCGGGTGCGGGCCGCGGAGCTGTCCCAGGCTCCCGAGCGCGACGGGCTGAAGTCCATGCCCTCGTGGCTGCGCGGGCACTGCCGGCTGTCGGCCGCCGAGGCGTCCCGGCTGGTGCGCAACGGACGGGTGCTGGAACACCTGCCCGCGCTGGCCGAGGCGCACGACGCCGGCCTGGTGTCGGCCGACCAGGTGGCCGTGGCGGCGCGGGCGGTGACGCCGCAGCGGCTGGCCGCGGCCGCCGCGCAGGGCGTGGACCTGGCCGTGATCGACGCGGTGTTCACCGGCGTCGCGGTCGAGGGCGAGCACGCCGACCTGGTGGCGGTCGTGCAGCACTACCTGGCCGACCTCGACCCCGACGGCCCCGAACCCGACCCCACCGAGGGCCGGGCGTTCACCCTGGCCAAGCACGCCGACGGGTCGCTGAGCGGCCGCTTCCACCTCGACGCCGTCGGTGGGGAGAAGTTCCAGGCGGCGGTCGAGTCCTTCGTGCAGGCCGACCGCCCCGCCGGGGACGACCGCACCCGCGCCCAGCGGCAGGGCGACGCGCTCGTGCAGCGGGCCGACACCGCCCTGGCCTCCGGGAGCCTTCCGACGCTGCGCGGGCACAAGCCGCAGATCGCCGTCGTGATCGACCTCGACGACCTGGTCGACCCGGCCACCCGACCGAACACCGGGCGGATGGGCTTCGGCGCGACCGTCTCCGCCGCCCGCGCCCGCTGGCTGGCCTGCGACGCCACCGTCTCCCGGGTCGTGATGGGCCCCGACGGCGCCCCGCTGGACCTCGGCCGCGAGCAGCGCCTGGCCGACCGGCACCTGCGCCGCGCGGTCGAGCTGCGCGACGGCGGCTGCGTGTTCACCGGCTGCGACGCCCCCACCTGGTGGGCCGAGGTGCACCATTTGATCCACTGGCTCGACGGCGGTGAGACGTCGCTGGCCAACTCGGCGCTGCTGTGCGAGCGGCACCACACCCAGGTCCACCACGGCTTCCGCGTCGAGCGACGACCCGACGGACGATGGCGCACCTGGCGACCCGACGGTACCGAGATCACCGTCCCGGCACCGCTGGCCCCGGCGGCCTGACCCCTACTGCTCGACGACGCGGCGCTCGGCCGTGTACTCGCTCGGGCTGTCGCCGGTGTTCACGGTCGCGCTCGGCTCGAGGAGCAGGATCTGCGCGCCGTCGGGTGCGTACGGCTGGTGCGGGGTGCCCTTCGGGACGACGTAGAGCTGGCCGGGGCCGAGGGTGACGTCGCCGTCGTCCATGCGGATGGTGAGCGAGCCGGAGACGACGAGGAACGCCTCGTCGGTCTCGGGGTGGCTGTGGCGGGGGAACTCGCCGCGGGCGTGCGCGACGCGGACGTCGTAGTCGTTGAGGACGGCGACGGTGCGTGGGGACCACGGCTGGTCGATCGAGGCGAGGACGGCGGCGAGGTCGACGGGCCCGGTCATGCGGTCGCCCTCTCCGCCGGCACGGTCCGGGAGGACGTGGCGACGGCCCGGTCGACGAGCGCGAGCAGCCGCCGGCTGACCTCGGGACGGCGCTCGAGCTGCACCATGTGCCCGGCGCCCGGGTAGACGGCGAGCTCGGCCGTCGGCAGCGCCGCCGCGAGGGCGCGGCTGTGCTCGACGGGGCACAACCGGTCGGCGTCCCCGACCGCGACGAGCACCGGGACGTGCGCGAGCGCCCCGAGGGCCGTGGCGCGGTCGTGGTCGGAGAAGGTGGGGAGGAAGGCGGCCACGGTCTCGGCCGTGCAGGCGCGGTGCACCTCCATCGCCGCCCGGACGTCGGCCGGGTCCGCGGCGCTGCTGAAGATGAGCCACGTGTCCATCGCGCCGACCGCGCGCTGCTTCCCGGCCTGCTCGGCTTTCACCGCCCGCTCGTTGAGCACCGGCAGCAGCCGCTTGACCACGCGGGCCGCCGGCGCGGGCATCCCGTAGGTCACGGCGTCGAGGCCGCCCGAGCTGGTGCCCACGAGCGCCACGCCGACGATGCGGTCGCCGAACAGCTCGGGCCGCTGCTCGGCCAGCGCCATCACGGTCATGCCGCCCATGGAGTGGCCGCCGAGGACCACCGGCCCGTCCGGGACGACGTCCTCCAGCACGCGCGCCAGGTCGTGCCCCAGGTGCTCGATGGTGGCGCGGTCCCGCGTCGTCGCGCCGGACGCGCCGTGCCCGCGGTGGTCGTAGGTGACCACCGCGAGGTCGGGGCGGGCGTCGAGCAGGTCGCGGACCTGACCGGCCCACAGCCGCGAGGACTGCACGTAGCCGTGGGCGAGGACGACGGTCGCCGTGGGCTCCGCGGCGCCGAACACCTCGACGTGCAGGTCGACGCCGTCGTCCGTGGTCACCGTGCGCACCCGGCCCAGCGGTGGGGGAGCCGGCTCGGACGCGGGCGGCGGCGCGGGACGGGCGGCGCGGCGGCGGGCCAGGGCCGCACCGGCGGCGAGGACGGCGAGACCGGCGGCGGCGGTGGACGGGCGCATGGGGGGCAGGGCTCCAGGGTCGGTCGGCGACGGGGTCAGGCGGGGAGCGGGTCAGGAGGGAGCGGATCAGGCGGGGACGGGGACGCGGCGGGCGGTGCGCAGCTCGTAGGACTCGGCGTCGAAGCGCCGCATGAGCCGCATGTAGGCGGAGGTGTGCGTCGGCCACAGGGTGAAGTTGCGCCCCTGCTCGTCGCGGTACCAGGACCGGCAGCCGCCCGCGTTCCACACGGTGTCGGTGAGCTCCGCCTGCAGCCGGGCGTTGTAGTCGTCCTGCGCCGACCGGCGGACCTCCAGCGCGCCGGCACCGGCCTCCCGCAGCGTCCGCAGCGCCTCGACGACGTAGCCGATCTGCGCCTCGATCATGAGGACGACGGAGGTGTGGCCGAGCGCGGTGTTCGGGCCGAGCAGCAGGAACAGGTTCGGGAAGCCCGCCACGGTGGTGCCGCGGTGCGCCTGGACGCCGGCCCGGCCCCACTCCTCGTGCAGCGTGTGGCCCTCGCGGCCGGTCAGCCGGTGGCCCAGCGGGATGTCCATGACCCGGAACCCGGTGCCGTAGACGATCGCGTCGACCTCGTGCTCCCGCCCGTCGGCGTCGACCACCGCGTGCGGGCGGACCTCGGTGACGGCGGAGGTGACCACCTCGACGTTCGGCTGCGCCAGGGCCGGCAGGTAGTCGTCGCTGACGATGACCCGCTTGCAGCCCATGGCGTAGCGCGGCGTGAGCTTCGCGCGCAGCTCCGGGTCGGGCACCTGCTGCCCGAGGGACTTCAGCGCCTGCTTCTCGAACAGCGCCCGCAGCCGCCCGCTGCCGGTCCACACGCCCAGGCGGGCCTCCCGGACCGCCCACTGGCCGCCCCGGGCCAGCCGCAGCAGGCCGGGGGCGCGGGCGTGCAGCCGGTGCTCGCGGTCGCTGTAGGCGCGGTCCTTCCGCGGGAGCACCCACGGCGGGGTGCGCTGGAGGACGACGACCTCCGCCGCCGTCTTCTGCAGCTCGGGCACGAACTGCGCGGCCGAGGCGCCGGTGCCCACGACGGCGACCCGCTTGCCGGCCAGGTCGACGGAGTGGTCCCAGCGGGCGGAGTGGAAGGAGGGACCCTCGAACGTCCCGATGCCCGGCACCTCGGGCAGGTGCGGCTCGACCAGGCCGCCGGCGCCGCTGACCAGCACGTCGGCGGTGAGGCTGCCGCGCGTGGTCTCCAGCCGCCAGACGAGCGCGTCGTCGTCCCACTGCCCGGAGACGACGTCGGTGCCGCAGTGCAGGTGCGGCAGGACGCCGTGGTCGGCGGCGACCTGCTCCAGGTACTCGCGGATCTCGGGCTGCCGCGAGTAGACGTGCGACCAGTCGCGCTTGGGCGCGAAGGAGAAGGAGTAGAGGTGGCTCGGCACGTCACAGGCCGCGCCCGGGTAGGTGTTGTCCCGCCAGGTGCCGCCGAGGGTGGCCGCGCGCTCCAGGACGACGAAGTCGTCGATGCCGGCGCGCTGCAGGGCGACGGCGGTGCCGATGCCGGAGAAGCCGCTGCCGATGACGGCCACCCGGGTGTGTGCGGGCAGCGGGCCGGGGGCGGGCCGCGACGACGTCGTCGGGGCATGGGTCACGGGGACCTCCAGGGACGCGGGGATGTGACGAGCGTCGCACGTGTTCCAGGCGAGCTCGACGGGGACCCGCTGCTCGTCGTCCGCGCCCGCCGGGGCCCGTAGGCTGGACTCCCGTGAGTCTCACCATCGGGATCGTCGGTCTGCCCAACGTCGGCAAGTCGACCCTGTTCAACGCGCTGACCAAGAACGACGTCCTGGCGGCCAACTACCCCTTCGCGACGATCGAGCCGAACGTCGGCGTGGTCGGCGTGCCCGACGAGCGGCTGGGGAAGCTGGCGGAGCTGTTCTCGTCGCAGAAGGTGGTGCCGGCGACGGTGTCGTTCGTCGACATCGCGGGCATCGTGCGCGGCGCCAGCGAGGGGCAGGGGCTGGGCAACAAGTTCCTGGCCAACATCCGCGAGAGCGACGCGATCTGCCAGGTGATCCGGGTGTTCTCCGACCCCGACGTCGTGCACGTCGAGGGCAAGGTCGACCCGGCCGACGACATCGAGACGATCAACACCGAGCTCGTCCTCGCCGACCTGCAGACGCTGGAGAAGGCCGTCCCGCGGCTGGAGAAGGAGTCGCGCAAGGACAAGGAGCGTGCGGCGCTGCTGACGGCGGCGCAGGCGGCGCAGGAGGTGCTGGACACCGGGCGGACGCTGTTCTCGGCCGGTGTGGACCCCGCGCCGCTGCGCGAGCTGACGCTGCTGACGACCAAGCCGTTCCTGTACGTCTTCAACGTCGACGCCGACGAGCTGGCCAACGAGTCGCTCATCACCGAGCTGCGGGAGCTGGTGGCGCCGGCCGAGGCGATCCTGCTCGACGCGAAGACCGAGGCCGAGTTGACCGAGCTGCCGGCCGAGGAGGCCGCCGAGCTGCTGGAGTCGATCGGGCAGAACGAGCCGGGCCTCGACCAGCTGGCCAAGGTCGGCTTCCGGACGCTCGGGTTGCAGACCTACCTGACGGCGGGCCCCAAGGAGGCGCGCGCCTGGACCATCCCGGTCGGCGCCACCGCCCCGCAGGCCGCCGGCGTCATCCACACCGACTTCCAGCGCGGCTTCATCAAGGCCGAGGTCGTCTCCTACGACCACCTGATGGAGGCCGGCTCGATGGCCGAGGCCAAGTCGCGCGGCTGGGTGCGCATCGAGGGCAAGGACTACGTGATGGCCGACGGCGACGTCGTGGAGTTCCGCTTCAACGTGTAGAGACGCGTAAACCCGCAGCTCAGCGGCCTGCTGACCCCTGCCGGTCCACATCCAGTCAACAGGATTTTGCGTTCCAGGCCCGCGCGCGGACCAGATCGCGCTCCTCGGGCAGCCCTGAGGACCGACCCGGCCCAGGGACGCGGAGCGTTCATCGCTTATGTGTGACGAGGGATCTGTAAGCCGCTGCGGTGTCGCAGCCACCCAGGGTCAGTGCCGCGGGGGAGATGTACTGGAGGTCGGCTGGGACCCGTCAGCGTTCTCCTGTCCTGCTCCGGTCGACCTCCGGTCCGCAGGACTCGACGAGCATCGCCTGCGCGGCGGCGCGCGTGCGGTCCTCGGCGCTCGGCCACAGGTGCGAGTAGGTGGACAGCGTGGTCGTCGCGGATGAGTGCCCGAGAGCGCGTTGGACGGTGACGACGTCGCAGCCGGTGGCGATCAGCCCCGAGGCGTAGAAGTGCCGGAGGTCGTGCAGGCGCAGCCCGGAGACCCCGGCGGCTGCGGTCGCGGTGCGCCAGCGGTGGCCGACGGTGTTCTGGTGCGGTGGCTGATCGCCTTCTCCGGTGAACATCCAGCCGCGGTCCCGGCTCTGCGCGGCGACATGTGCGGCCAGCATGTCGACCAGTCCGGGTGCCAGGAACACGACTCGCTCGCTGCCGTACTTGGGCGGCCGGACCTCGACCTGGCCGCGGCCGGCCCGCTGCACCTGGCGGGCGACGGTAAGGGTGCGACGCAGGAAGTCGATGTCCTCAACCCGGAGGCCGGCGGCCTCGCCAAGCCGGAGGCCGGCGAACGCGCAGAGTGCGACGAACGGCCGGAAGGCCGGGTCGGCTGCGTCGAGGACGGCGCCCACCTGCGCCGCCGTGGGCAGGGTCATCGCGGCCTGAGGACGGCGGCGGCGGGGGAGTGCCACTCCGACGCTGGGATCAATCGGGATGAGCTTGTCCGCGACTGCGCCACGCAGCACGGCGCGGACGTTGTTCATCCGGGTGTGCACCGTGCCAGGGGCCAGTCCGCGGTTGACCATGCCCTTGACCCAGCCCTCGACGTGCGAGCGGCGGAGTGATCGCAGCGGCACGTCGGCGAACGGCACGGAGTTGGCGGCCAGCCGCATCGCCAGCACCGTCCCCGGGGCCCATACCTGCCGTTCCGACCAGTTGGCGTAGAACTCGGCGAAGGTGATCCGGCCCGCGCCGGGGTCGACGTAGGTGCCTCGTGCGACGTGCGCGGTCTGCTCGTCGAGCCACCGTTGTGCGTCACGCTTGAGAGCGAAGGACTTGGCCACCTGGCGGCCCGACGGATCGCGGAACTGAGGCCGGTAGCGCAGACCCTTGCCGTCCTGAGCGGTCGGCACCAGCCGGCCGGTGACTGGGTCCTTCCGGCGCCACCGATCCTGGATGCTCGCCACGGTGACCTCCAGTCGGCCGCGCAATGAGGTTCGTATGCCCGGTCAACGTAGCCCGCGGGCCCGACGCATCGGGCGACGCGTTATGGCTACGGCGGCCGCTAGATTGGTGGTGCCGGCGCCGTGTGCGTCGGCTCAGTGCGCCTGCGCTGCTGGCATTCACCGATCCACCGGTCGACGTCCTCGCGTCGATACGTGACCCGGCGGCCAAGGCGGAAGCCGGCGGGGCCGGTACCGAGGTGCCGCCAATAGCGGAGAGTCGCGACGGGGTCCGGAGGTAGGCCGCAGCCTCCGCGAGGGTCATGAGGTCGCTCTCACTGCTCGAAGCGTTGAGGAAAGTATGGCGGTTCTCCCCGGATGGCGGCTGATCGCTGGCGAGGAGGCGTCCACTCCTGCCGGCACCGTTCGGCCACCTCACTCACCAGCCAGCTTGAGCAGCCTTCTCCAGTGGGTCTGCAGTACGGGTATTGAGGTCGTTGCTCAGGTGATCGAGCCGCGGCGAGCTTGTTGCCGCGCCCGCGCCCGACGCTAGTAGTCGATCGAGCTACTGCGCACGTGGGGGCGCCGGTGGTATGCCTCGAAGACGGCGCCGAGCGCGTCGGACAGGTCCAACAGGTCCCGGTCGTAGATCCGGCCGTCGTCGACCTGGCGAACAAGCTTGTCGAGCAGGCCTGGCCAGTCGCGGCGTGTCGGTGTGACGGGGACTGCGACCTCGATGCGCCGCTCGACGACCTCCACTGCGGATCGGCCAGAGGCTGCGGCCCTGGTCTGCTCCCACGCGCGGTGTCGGCAGGTGGCCGAACACCACTTCGGGTTGGGCCCGCGGCTGCGTGGGGTGAATGGTCCGCCACACCAGGCGCAGTTGACGGCGGCGGCCCGTCTCTCCGGACTGCTCATCGCGTCGTGGGCTCCGCCGGGGGTCTTGCCCTTACTCGGCACTCGCTGAGTCTGCTGGCGCCGGCGGCGCTCGGCCTCCGCTTGTCGTCTTCGGTAGTCCGCCGTCCCCTTGCTGCCCATGTCGCCGAGCGTGCTGACCATCCTCCAGTTTCTCGTCACCACGAATCGCGAGACCCGACGGTGAGCTTCTATGTGTCAATCGCGCTCGGGCGTAGTTCTGGGCGGCGGTGGGTGCGGTGGACTGACCGAAGCGAAGAGCAGGTCCGGGACTGAGAACCTGTCGCGCAGCTGGCCTTGGCCGTAGAGACGCGTCCCTTTGTCGCTGCCGCACTCACCGTCCAACGGCGGCGAGGTCTTCGTGCAGGGTCTTGTAGACCACGTCGGAGAGTCGTCGCTTCAGACAGCGCAGGGCTTCCCGGGCGGTCTTGCCCCGGCGCGTTTGCGCAGGTAGTACGCGCGGCCTTCGGTGTCGGCGCGGATCTGGGTGATCGCAATCGTGTAGAGCACCCGGTTCAGCGTCCGGTTGCCCGAGCGGTTGAGCCGATGCCGGCTCGTGGTGCGCCCGGAGTTGGCCGGCAGGGGCGCGGTGCCGTTGGCGGCGGCGAAGGCGTGCCTCGAGCGGTAGCGGCGGATGTCGGCGACCTCACCGAGGATGGTGGCCGCCCCGGTCGGTCCGACGCCGTAGATGCCGGTCAGCCCGGTGCCGGCCTCTTCGATGGCGGCGGCGATCGAGGCGGTGACCTCCTTGATCTCAGCGGTGAGCTCGGCCAGCCGCGCCAGTCGGCGGCGGGTCAGCTGTGCGCGCACGCTGTCGTCGCCGGCGAGCAGGTCTTGGGCGGCGGTGATGAACGTCGGTGCGGTCAGCCGCGGCACGGTGGTCTGGTAGCCCGGTCGCAGGCCGTGCAGCTCGGCGTGGGTGCGGCTGGCCAGCGCGGTGCGCTCGGCGACCAGCTGGGTGCGGTAGTCGGCCAGCGCGCGCAGGTCGGCGGCCTGGCCCACGGCGAGGCGGACCGGTGGCAGGCCGGGTTCGCGGACGGTGATCCGGGCGATGGCGACCGCGTCGATCGGATCGGTCTTGCCCTGCCCGGGCTTGGCCTTGCGTTCCCGGGAGGTCAGGCTGGGTGGTACCTCGACCACTGCGATGCCGCCGGCCAGTGCGAGGCGGACGGCGGCGCCGCGGCCGTAGTTGCCCGAGCCCTCGATGCCGACCCGTGTCACCTGGTGGTCGGCCAGCAGCTGCTCGAGGGCATCGAAGCCGGCCTCGGTGTTGGCCAACTCGCTGACCACTAACGGCCGGCCGACGTCGTCGATGACCGCCACGGCGAGGGTGTCTTTGTGGGTGTCGATGCCGGCGAGCACGCCGACTCCTTCCTGCCTCGACGACGCTCGCGAGCACCGATGCCCCCCGGGCGTAGCGCATGCACTTGCTGGCTGTCGCAGCCGGCGCTCCTATCAGGCGTCAACCGCCCAGGACAGCGGCGACGTCACCGGCGGGCACTCATCGCAGAAGGCCACTGCAGATCGCGACGGGCAGCATGAGGTCGAGCCTCGCCGGTGACGCCCGCGAGCACCCCGCCATCGGTGACGAGGCGGCCGTAGTACCGCAGGTGAGCTGAGGTGTGAATCCCGGAACCGCTGCTGGGGTGCCGGGCCGGTGTCAGGCGGCGGGTCCGAGGGTGACGGTCTGTCCGAGTTTCTCCAGTTCGTGGACGAGTTTGCGGATGCGGTGTTCGGGTGAGCGGCGGCGGTGGGCCCAGTCCGGTCCCAGGTCGGCGTAGTCGACGCCGTCGTGGACGACGTGCCAGTAGGCGATGAGCAGGTCGTGGCGGGTGGCGCCGATCGCCTTGGCCACGCCGCGGCGGCTGCGGATGTGGGCGTGGTGGGCGGCCAGATAGGTGCCCTTGGTGCGGGCGGCGGCGTGTGCGGCCTCGGTCAGCGCGGTGCGCAGGGCGACCGAGCCATGCCGGGTGCGCCCGGATCTGGGCCGGCCGCCGGAGCTGTTGTTGCCCGGGCAGATGCCGGCCCAGCTGGCCAGGTGCGCGGCGGTGGGAAAGACGCTCATGTCGGCTCCGCAGTCGGCCAGCAGCATGACCGCGGTCCGCTCGGAGACGCCGGGGATCGTGGTCAGCCGCTGGAGGATGGGACGAAAGGGCTCCGCGGCGGTGGCCAGGAGGGCGTCGAGGTCGGCGATCGCGGCGTCGAGGAAGTCGATGTGGGCCAGCATCTGGGCGGCCAGCAGCCCGTGGTGCCCGGTCCGGAACCGCCCGGCCAGCGCCTGCTGCAGGGCGAGGATCTTGGCCCGCAGCCGGCCGCGGGCCAGCTCGGCCAGGACGGTCGGATCGGACTCGCCAGCCACCAGCGCCTCCAGCATCGCCCGCCCGGACTTGGTCAGCAGTCCCGAGGCGACACTGGTCAGCTTGATCCCGGCGTCCTGCATCACCTTCTCCAGCCGCTGGATGACCCGGGTGCGCTCCTCGACCAGCGTGCGCCGATGCCGGGTCAGGTCCCGCAGTTCCCGGATCGGCGGGGGTGGGACGAAGCTGGGGCGCACCAGCCCGTGCTCGATCATCTGCGCGATCCACGCCGAGTCGGCCACGTCGGTCTTGCGGCCGGGGACGTGGTGCAAGTGCTCGGCGTTTATCAGCCACACCTCGAGTTGGTCCTCGAGCAGGTAGTAGACCGGTTTCCAGTACACCCCGGTCGATTCCATCCCGGCCCGGCTGATGCGGTGCTCGGCCAGCCAGTCACCCAGCGCGCAGATCCCCGCCGTCGTGGTCGCGAACGTGCGGGTGGCCTGCTCCCGCCCCCGCCTGCCGCGGGCGGGCACCCGGACCGTGGCCACCACCGTGTCCCGGTGCACGTCCAACCCCGCGCAGCGCTCCACCAGAACGTCCATGCCGGCCTCCTCCCCGACGGGCACGTCGCCCCGGGGAGGCCTGCCATCGAAGAGTCTGAGGTTCGCGCTCGCAGCAGCAGGACAGGGTGCCTCAAGCCTCCACGCCACACTCCTATGCGGGTTCGCGGCACCAAGCAATCACGGCGTCTGACCGAGGCGACGGCCCACCGATTCTCATTCGGCAGGGTGGGCCAAGGCCACAACCACTCCTATGTGCAAGGGCTCGGCGGTAGCCTCCGGGTTGGCGGTGGGTGCGGTGGACTGGCCGCAGCGAAGAGCAGGTCAGGGACTGAGAGCCTGTCGCGCAGCTGGCTTCGGCCGTAGCGCCGCGTCCCGTTTGCCGCTGCCGCACTCACCGTCCTCACCGGCGGCCGACTGGAGCTGACGTGGCGCGGCGAGGTCGTCGTGCATCGTCTTGTAGATCAGGTCGGAGAGCCGGCGCTTGAGGCAGCGCAGGGCCTCCCGGCCGGTCTTGCCCTCGGCGCGTTTGCGCAGGTAGTAGGCGCGGCCCTCGGTGTCGGCGCGGATCTGGGTGATCGCCATGGTGTAGAGCACCCGGTTCAGCGTGCGGTTGCCCGAGCGGTTGAGCCGGTGCCGGCTGCTGCGGCCGGAGGAGGCCGGGATCGGAGCGGTGCCGTTGGCGGCGGCGAAGGCGTGCCGCGAGCGGTAGCGGCGGATGTCGGCGACCTCGCCGAGGATGGTCGCGGCGCTGACCGGGCCGAGGCCGTAGAGCGCGGTCAGGCCGGTGGGCACCTGCCCGACCGCGGCGGTGATCAGGCCGGTGACCTCCTGTATTTCTGCGGTCAGCTCGGCCAGGCGCACGAGTCGGCGGCGGGTCAGTTGCGCCCGCACGCTGCTGTCGCCGGCGAGCAGATCCTTCGCTGCGGTGATGAACGTGGGCCCGGTCAGGCGAGGCACGCTGGCCTGGTAGCCGGGCCGTAGGCCGTGCAGTTCGGCGTGGGTGCGGCTGGCCAGTGCGGTGCGCTCGGCGACCAGCTGGGTGCGGTAGTCACACAGCGCCCGCAGGTCGGCGGCCTGCCCGATGGGGAGCCGGACCGGTGGCAGGCCGGGTTCGCGGGCGGTGATCCGGGCGATGGCGACCGCGTCGCCGGGATCGGTCTTGCCCGCTCCCGGGCGGGCGGTGCGCTCCCGGCTGGTCAGGCTGGGCGGCACCTCGACCACCTCGATCCCGCCGGTGAGGACCAGGCGCACGGCGGCGCCGCGGCCGTAGTTGCCCGAGCCCTCGATGCCCACCCGCTGCACCTGGTGGCGGGCCAGCAGCTCTCCGAGGGCGTCGAAGCCGGTCTCGGTGTTGGCCAGTTCGGTGACGACCACCGGTCGGCCGCCGTCGTCGATGACGGCCACGGCCAGGGTGTCTTTGTGCGTGTCGATGCCGGCGAGCACGCCGACTCCTTCCTCGTCGACTCGTGCTCGCGATGACCGAGGTCCTGGGCGGGAGCGCACGCACCTGCGGGCCGCCGCGGCCCACGCTCCTATCAGGCGTCAACCGCCCAGGACATCGGCAGGCGTCACCGGCGGGCACTCACTGCGAAAGCCACACATGATCGCGACGGGCAGCAAGACGTCGAGCCTCGCCGGTGACGCCCGCGAGCACCCCGCCCTCGATGACGGGGCGCCCCTTCGTACCGCAGGTGCAAGACGTGTAACGGTTGCGATCTTGATCGTTGCCGTACAGCGCGCAGGTCTGTTCCCGGGCTGAGGTCCCTCCGGACGGCGCCCATGGGCCCTCGACTGGAGGAAGATCCCCATGAGGTGCTGTAGCAGCGGATCGCCGGGCAGGACATCGACAAGGCGGGCTTGACGGTGTGCGTATGCACGCCCGGGCCGCGAGGCCGGCGCAGCGAGGGACCTCTGCCCCACGACGCAGGCGGTTCAACGACCAGTTCCCGCTCCCCCAGCTGCTCGGCCAGGACGTCAGCCGGCACACGCTGTCCTGGGCGCGCGCCGCCGGCGGCATCCTCAGCACGACGAGCGACATGACCCGCTGGGAACGCGCGCTCTACAGCGGCCACCTGCTGCCACCCCAGCAGCAGGCCGAGCTGGAGAGCCTGGTCTCGATCACGACCGGCCAGCCCATCGCGAGCACATCGGCGACCGATCCCCAAGGATTCGGACTGGGGATCGCCCAGCTCACGGACCCGGAACTCGGGACGTTCTGGTTCTACGAGGGCGAGACCCTGGGCTTCCGCGCCCTGCACGCCTACTTCCCGGACACGGGGCTGATCATCGCCATCGGGCTGAACAGCGCCACCGCCGATGACCAGAGCGCCACCTTGATGAAGGCGGTGTACGACACGCTGCTCACGAACGGGATGATCCGCCCCTAGCCAGCCCCCGCCACCTCACGCGCATGACCCCATTCGTCGGCACCACTGCGACAGAGGCTCACCGCGGTCGAGGACGCCGGGAAGTGCGTCCCTCATCGGCGGTCACGCCGGTCGGCGCGAGGCCCAGCCCGCGCTCGGTCTGCCGCGTGTCGTCGATCGTCGTGTTGGCTGCGTTGGTTGGTCGGAGGCTGCGGGTCGGCCTGGCGCTCGACCAGGTCGGAGACGCCCTCGACGACATCGGCGCCGCCGACGACGGCCGCGTGGCTCGCCGCCGCAGCGGACCTGCGCGTGGCTGACGGCCATGACCCGGCCCTCCCTCCTCGGCTCGGGCCGAGTCTGCAGGTGTTCAGCTGACGGGGGTGACCTCACGTCGACCGGAGGTCTTCGTCGTCGATGCGCTCTGACGATCCGAAGCGCGGAACGTCGAGGTGCTCGATCCGCTGACCCCGGTGGCCACGGTCCGGCGCTGACTGCTGGCGGAGCCTGTCGCTGAGCTGAACTGCCGGATTGCCGCGTCGGGTCGGCTCGTCAGCCGGCGCCCGCACCACGGAGTTGCTGCGCGACGACCCGGCGTCGGACCGGGACCGGGCGCTCGGTCCCGGTCACGTGCTGGTCGTGTGAACGGGTCGGCGCACGAGGGAGGCGAGATTCCAGCGCAGCGCTCCGGCGAGGTCACGGGCGTGTTCGCCGAGCGTGAGGTCTCGCGGGGTTCGGGCCGCGGTGACGGCGGCGTCGAGGTCGTAACCGTGCTCTCTGAGCACCTCGGAGAAGTCACGCTGCAACGGGGCGGCGCACTGGTAGCCGAGACTGCGGTAGAGGCGCGGGAACAGCGGCCGGAAGAGCCGGATCCGTTCGTGCAGCCCGCTGGAGTGCGACATTGGGTTCTTGTGCCGGGTGGCGACGTAGTCAGGGAGGAGGTCGGCGAAGGCGTGCCGCACGATCCACTTCTCATAGCCGTCGCGGTACTTAAGCTCCTGCGGGATCCGCATGGCGAGGTCGAGCATCGTCACGTCCAGGAACGGCACCCGCGCCTCGACCCGGTGGCCCATCGAGGTGCGATCGACACGCTGCAACTCCGTACGACTGAGGTGAGCAATCTTGTGCAGGAACAGCCGGCGCCGGTCCGCATCACCGATCCGGCGGTACATCGTGTAGCCACCGAACAGCTCGTCGGAGCCGTCGCCGGTGAGAACCACCTTCACGCCGGCGTGGTGGACGGCGGCGAACAGTCGCTGGGAGACGACGGCGTTGATGATGTCGCCGTACTCGGTGAGCTCGGAGACGCGCATCGCCTCCCGCACCTCGTGCAGGCCCAGCTCCCTCGGCCGGACGGGGACCACGACGTGCTGCACCCCGAGGTCGGTGGTGAGCCTCCGGGCGTAGGCCAGGTCCTCGCTGCCCTCGGCCCCCACGGTGAAGGCCACGCAGTCGGGGTGCAGCTCGCGCACCAGCAGGAGGGTCAGCGAGCTGTCGAGGCCGCCGGAGAGCACCACACCGACGCGCAGGTCGGTGTCCACTCGGATCCGGACCGCGTCGGTCAGAGTGGCCCGGAGCACCTCCGCCGCCCCGTCGACGTCGGGGAGCTCGGGCTGGCCCTCGCCGAGCCTGTAGAGGTCGATGTACGGGTGCAGGGCCGGAGTGGTGTCAGGAGCAGCCCAGCCGCAGTGACCCGGGGGCACCTCGTGGACGGCCACGCCGAGCGAGACGAGGGCCTTGACCTCGGACGCCACGTGCAGACGGCCGCCCGCCGCGGCCCAGTAGAGCGGCTTGACCCCGACCGGGTCGCGAGCGAGGAACACCCGGCGGCTGTTCCGCTCGACGAGCGCGAAGGCAAACTCGCCACGCATCCGCAGCAGCGCGTCCTCACCCCAGGCCAGCACCGTCTCGAGCACCACTTCGGTGTCGCTCTCCGACCGGGTGCGCCGTCCCTCGGCGTGCAACTGGGCCCGCAGTTCGGCGTGGTTGAAGACCTCCCCGTTGAAGCAGAGCGCCCAGCGCCCGTCCTCGGACGTCCAGGGCTGGACGGCGAGCTGGCGGTCGACGATGCGCAGCCGGGCAGTGCCCAGCAGGGCGTCGTCCGCGCAGAGGACCTCATCGACCTCTCCGCGGGGGGAGATCGAGGCCAGCATCGTGCCGAACAGCTCCCGCTCGTGGCCAGCGCCCGCCCCGAGTACTAGGGCGATCCCGCACATCAGCCGGTCACCGCCGTGCGGACGGCGAGCGGTGCCAGGTGCTCATATCTGCTGACCAGTGCGGGGTTCAGGCACACGTGCCAGGCCTGGCCCTCGTCGATCACGTTCAGCACCCCCTCGTCCCGGTAACCGGTCAGGAGATCCTCCAGAGCGCGAGCCACGCCGTGCCGGCGCAGCCAGGCCATCTCGATGTCAGCGGCGTAGCCGGTGCAGTGCGCACTCGGGAGCAGGGCCGAGTACCCCAGGTCCCGCAGCCGCTGCTGGACGGCGGTGCTGCGGACGATGCAGTTCACCCACAGGCCGCCCTCCCAGGGCCCAGTGGTCTCGGCGAACCTGGTGGCGATCTCGTTCAGCAGTGCGATCATGGCCGGCCGGGCCACGGGGTAGCTCAGCCCCGAGGACATGGGCTCGCGTTCCGGGGCCCACCGGCGGAATGCGTGGTTGCGGGCCCGCGCCGGCCACGCGGTGGCGCACACCCGGTAGCGGAACGAGAGCAGGCGCCGACGGCGCAAGGACGGCAGCCAGGTCAGCTCCGATGAGCGAAGGACGTCCTCGTCGTCGGTGAAGGGCGGGACCGAGGACCACCACAGGACGTCTATCTGCTGCAGCAGATAGATCTTGAGCAGTGTCGCGGGTGTTTCCGCGTTGGACCGGGCACTGGGTCGGAAGGCGCCGACCTGGTGTGCGATCCGCGCAAGCACCTCCTTCGTGCCGCCCGGCACGAAGTCCAGGACGGCGCGTACCTCCGGGTATCCGGCGGTCCGGTCGAGGGCGGGACCGGCTCCCCGCCCCTCGTCGACGGTCCCGTCCCGGAGACGCTGGACGACGTCGTCGACGACGCAGCGGTAGGCGGCCAGGTCCGCCGGCGAGGGAGGACGGGTCATGGCGGCTTCCCGGGGTCCATCGGTCACGTGTGTGACGGTGCCCCCCGGTGATCTGCGCTCCTGTTGGATCCGTCGGCTCGGGTCGGCTCGGCGGGCACGGGGGAGCTCCACCCGCGGGACTGTACGAATGTGACGCGGTGTCGAACAGGCATCTACGCACCTGCACCATGAGATGAGCGTCGAGCCGTTGCGCACGGTGACCAGGGAGGCTGACCCGTTGACCCCTCCTCGGCTTTTCCTCGCGGCGGAGCTCGACTGCCCGTTCCGCCGCTGAGCGCTACATCGACGATTACGAGGAGCGGCTCGGGGTGGACCGATCTGCTGGTCCTCACCGAGGCCGGCGCGAAGATCGCCCCGAGCACCTCCTAGGCGCACCGCTCACGCCCGCGCCCGGTGCGGGCGGTCGGTGACCTCGTGCTCGGGGTCGAGAGTGCCCGGAGACCGACCTCGGCGGCTACGAGGTGAGGAAGGTGTGACGTCAGCTCAACGGGAAGACATCGCCGTGCCGCGCTGCCGGGCGCCTGGGCGTGCGCCGGTAGGGTCCACCCGGCTGCTGGGCGGATCGTGGCCGGGCCGGCGCCTTGGACTTGGGAGTCGCATGCGCAAGGCGGTCGTTCCGGTCCTCGTTGGGCTGTTGGTGGTGGCCACGGGCTGCACCGGTGGCGGCGCCGATCCCGCCCAGCAGCGCGCCGAGTCGGTGACCTCGGCGCCGGACACGGCCTTGACGTTGGTGGCCGACGCCGATCCGGTGGCCTCGGCGGTCTCGGCCAGCCGGGCGCTGTTCGACCGGTCGACGGTCGCGGTCGTGGCCCGTGACGGCGACGACGCTGCGGCGCTGCTCGGCTCCTCGGCGGCCGTGGGCCTGGGCGTGCCGCTCCTGGTGGAGCCGACCGGCGGCGGTGCCGGTGACGTGGTCGGCGCCGAACTGGACCGGTTGGGCGCCACCGTGGTCCTCGTCGTGGGCGACACCGGAGCCGCGATGACGTCCTCCCCGGAGGGCGCACGGGAAGTCGTCCCTGTTGCCGCCGACGCCGCGGCGGTCGAGGCGGCCACGGGGCTGGACCTGGCCGACGCCGACCCGGTGCCCGCCGACGGCGGCCCGGTGGCGGTCTCGGCGCTGGACCCGCAGAACCCGGCCGCGCTGCGGCCCGTCGATGTCGGCGGGTCGGGCTCGTCCACCGCGGAGGACAGCCCGGCGGACGGGGATGCGACCGTGCCGCAGGTGGACCGCGGCGATCCACTGACCGGCACGGTGGTGCTGGCTTCGGGCAGCCCGGAGTCGCTGGCCGGTATCGCCACCGCGCGGGCTGCCGGCGCGGACGTGCGGTTGACCGGCGGACAGACCGACCCGCGCGGCTCGGCCGACGTGGTGACCGCGCTGTCGCAGAACCGCCCCGACACAGTCGTCGCGCTGGGAGCCGACTTCGCCGGTGTGCAGGGGCTGGACTGGAAGCTGCGGACGGCGGTCGAAGGACCGCAGCTGCCCGGCGGCGGCCAGTTGCTCTTTCCTCAGCACATGATGGTCGCGCTCTACGGCACCCCGGGCACCGGTGCCCTCGGCGTGCTCGGGGAGCAGGGGCTGCCGGAGAGCATCCAGCGGGCCCGCGACACCGCGGCGCCCTACCAGGAGTTGGTGGATGCCACCGTCGTGCCGGCCTTCGAGATCATCGCCACGGTCGCCTCGTCCGCCGCCGGGGCGGACGGGGACTACTCGGCCGAGTCCGACGTGGAGACACTGCGGCCGTGGGTGGAGGCGGCAGGTGAGGCCGGGGTCTTCGTCGTGCTGGACCTGCAGCCGGGCCGCACCGACTTCCTCACCCAGGCCCGGCTGTACCAGCCGCTGCTGGAGCTGCCACACGTCGGGCTCGCCCTGGATCCGGAGTGGCGACTGCGGCCGGATCAGGTGCACCTGACCCAAATCGGGCAGGTCGGCATCGAGGAGGTCAACCAGGTGGTCACCTGGCTGGCTGACCTCACGCGCGATCGGGCGCTGCCCCAGAAGCTGCTCGTGCTGCACCAGTTCCAGGTGCGGATGATCGTCGACCGCGAGCGGCTGGACACCTCCCGCGACGAGTTGGCGATCATGGTGCACGTCGACGGGCAGGGCACCCAGCCGATGAAGCAGGACACCTGGCGGGTGCTGCACCAGGACGCCCCCGCGCCGCTCTCCTGGGGCTGGAAGAACTTCTACGACGAGGACTCCCCGACACTGACCCCCGACCAGACCATCGCCGGGGTCCAGCCCACCCCGCAGCTGATCACCTACCAATAGCAGCACCCCTCACCGGCCACCCGGATCCGGGCAGATCCCCGCCTGCCGCGCCAGCCCCACGCACGGTCATGACCACCGATCAGGCGAGCCACAGTCAGCGAACGGCGCTCGGATCGTCCCCACCCGGCGGTGCGGCTACTTGCGAGCCCGGGCGGTTCACCACAACGCTGAGGCCATGCGCCGACGGCAGTTCCTCACCATGACCGGTGCGGTGGTGCTGGCCGGGTGCTCACGGTCGGCTCCCGCTCCGTCGACCGACGCGACCACCAGCGCCTCCTCCACACCGGCTGCGACGTCCAGCACCACGCCGTCCCCGAGCGCACCACCCACCTCCGGGACGCCGCAGGAGGTCCTGGCCCGCTCCACGGTGCCGGTGCTGTGCTTCCACCAGCTGCGGGAGTTCCGCGCCGACGACAGCGCCTACGCCCGCACGATGATCACGCCGCCGCCGGTGTTCACCGCCCAGCTGCAGGCGCTGCGCGACGGCGGCTACACGCCGATCACCACCGCCGCGCTCGTCGACCACCTGCAGTTCGGCGCCGCCCTCCCGCAGCGCCCGGTGCTGTTGACCTTCGACGACGGTTCGGAGACCCACCACTCGGTGGCCCTGCCCCTGCTCACCGACCTCGGCTTCCCGGCCACCTTCTTCCCGATGACCGTCGTTTTGGGCAAACCGGACTGGCTCAGCGGCGACCAGCTCCGCGACCTCGACCGGGCCGGCATGACCATCGGCGCACACACCTGGGACCACCAGCGGACCGACCGGCTCATCGACGACCAGTGGGCGACCCAGCTGGACCAGCCGCGGGCCCAACTGGCCGAGATCCTGGGCCACCCCGTGGACCTCATGGCCTACCCCTTCGGGGTCTGGTCGCAGGAAGCCCTTGCCCATGTCGCCACGGCGGGTTACCGGGCGGCCTTCCAGCTCTCCGACCCCCAGGACACCGCGCAGCCGCTGCTGACCATCCGCCGCATCATGCCGCCACCCACCTGGGACGGCCCGACCCTGTTGAGTCACCTGGACTCAGACTTCTGAGCGGCCGCCCCGGGCCACGTACCACCTGATCGTCGACGCCCGCAGGATCCCGCCGGCGGTGACGCTGACTGGCCAGCCGTGGCTGCGGGCGCTGCTGCACTCGGTCTATGACCAGCCCGACGCCGACGGCGTGCACGCCCAGTTCGACCGCGTCCTCGACGCACTGACCGATGAGCTGCCCAAGGTCGTCAAGCATCTAGAGGCCGCCCGCGCCGACGTGCTCGCCTTCACCGCCTTCCCAAAGAGCTCTGGCGTCAGATCTGGTCGAACAACCCCTCCGAGCGGCTCAACCGCGAGATCCGCAGGCGCACCGACGTGGTCGGCATCTTCCCCCACCGCGACGCGCTCATCCGGCTGGTCGGCGCCGTACTTGCCGAGCAGCACGACGAATGGACCGAAGGCCGTCGCGACCTCGGCCCAGACGTCCTCGCCCGCTGCCGCATCCGACCCGTCACCGAGCCGGCGACCCAGACCACCACCGAGGAGGTGACCATTCCGGCGCTCAGCGCCTGACCGATCTGGGAGATCACGCGGCCAGCGTCACACATCACACCACGGGACTTGACCTCTGCTCGAGGCTGGCCACCGGTTTGCAGGGATAGACGTCGACTGATACACCGATCAGACTCTCGACGCGGGGGTTGCAGCCGATGATCGGTTTCCTGCTCGCTGTGGTCACGGCTCTTGTTCTGCTGGCGGCTGGTTTCCTGCTCGGGGTCTTCTGGCTGCGTGAAGAACACGCCCGGGAGACCGTGTTGCGCGAGGAGGTCGAGCAGAAGTCCCGGACTATGCAGCAACTGGTTCACCCCCTCGATCCCAACTCCACATCACGCGGTGAGGTGCCGTTGACCGGGTGCCACCATTGACACTGCAATGGCGGAGCCTCCACTGGACCCGGGGAGGTGGAAAGGCGAGCTGGGGCGACTTCTCAGTCCTCACTGCCGTTGTCGGGCGGGGTGTTGGTGCCGAGCGGGTTGCCGTTGTCGTCTGCCGCCTCACCGCCGGCGTCGTGGGTGGGGGTGGAGGCCGCTGCGGTCGGCGGGTTGGCCGGGACGGTGCTGCCGGCGAGGACCGGGTCGGCTGGGGGGAAGGGCACCATCGGTGCGCCGGTGAGGACGGGGAGCATGGCGTCGTGCCAGATGGTGGCGCCCATGCCGCCGCCCTGCCCACCGACGTCCTGATTGGTCTTGGGGTTGAGCACCATCACGCTGGCGGAGTACTGCGGGGTGTAGCCGGCGAAGGCGATGGAGAAGTTGTTCTGCGTCGTTCCGGTCTTGCCGGCGATCTGGTGGCCGGGGACGTAGGCGGCTGGGGCAGTCTGCCCGGGATATCCCGGCTCGACGTCCTTGCGCATCATCTGGGCGAGGGTGTTGGCCACCGCCGGTGAGACGGCCCCGGCGGTGCAGGTGTCCCCGCTGCCGGCCGGGTCCCCGTCGGGCCCCGTCAGCGGCTCGCCGTTGCGGTCGAGGACGGCGGTCACCGGCGTCGGGTCGCACTGGGTGCCGCCGGCGGCCAGCGTGGCATAGGCACTGGCCAGGTCCAGCGGGCTGGTGGCCTCGGCACCGAGGGTGAACGACCCGCGGTTCCCGCCGATGATCTGCTCCGCCGAGGAGGCGGTGAAGTGCATGCCCATCCGCTCGGCCACGCGCACCGGGCCCTCCACGCTGCCCAACTCGTCCTGCAGCGCCATGAAGTAGGGATTGGAGGACGTGTAGAGCGCCTCTTCCATGGTCATCGTCGGCTTGCCGCCACCGGCGAAGGCGTGCACCACGTAAGGGCGGCCGTTGTTCGTGTAGACCCGGGAGACGTAGGGATTGCTCGTGGTCAGGGTGTGGTCGGCGGGGATCCCGCGTTCCAGCGCGGCGGCGGCGGTGAACACCTTGTAGGTCGATCCGGAGCCCTGGCTGTAGGCGGTGTTGAGCACGATCGACTCGCAGTCGGCCGCCGAGCAGCCGTAACGGCGGTTGACGCTCATCGCCAGCACACGGCCGGTGCCCGGCTCCACGGCGGTGTACATGGCGGCCCGCGGGTCCCCCATGGAGAGCTGGTCGAGCACCGCCTGGTCACCGGCGGCCTGCATGTCCGGGCGTAGCGTGGTCCGGATGGTCAGCCCGCCGTTGTCCAGCGTCTCTGCGGGAATGTCGAGGGTCTGCACCAGGTACTGCTGCAGATAGGCGCAGAAGAACCCGCCGATCGCCGCGTCGATGCAGCCGTTGGGCGATGGGTCGCCCGGTGCGACGGCGACCGGCGAGGCCGAGATCTCGGTCAGCTCAGCCGCGCTGATGTGCCCCAGGGCGTACATCCGCTGCAGCACCTGGTCGCGGCGGACCTGCGCGTTGGCCGGGTTGGTGATCGGGTCGTCGTTGGTCGGGCTCTGCACCAGCCCGGCCAGCATCGCCGCCTGCGGCAGGGTGAGGTCGGCGGCATCCACGCTGAAGTAGCGTTGGGCGGCGACCTGGATGCCGTAGGCGCCCTGCCCGAAGTACACGGTGTTCAGGTAGCGGGTGAGGATCTCGTCCTTGGCGGAGGTCTCCTCCAGCGCCAAGGCGATACGGGCTTCGCGCAGCTTGCGCGCCAGACCGCCCTGCCCGTCCTGCTCGATGGCTGCCTGCCGCTCCTCGGCGGAATCCGCCGTCTCCAGCAGGGTCTGCTTGACCAGCTGCTGGGTCAGTGTCGAACCGCCCTCCCGCACCGACCCGGCGGCGGCGTTGGTCACCGCGGCGCGCACGGTTCCCTGCACGTCCAGGCCGTTGTGCTGGTAGAAGCGCGCGTCCTCGATGTCGACCAGCGCCTGCTTCACCACCGGCGCGATCCGGTCGGAGGGGACCGGGGTGCGGTCGTTGGTGTAGAAGCTGGCGATCAGCGACCCGTCGGCGGCCAGCACCCGGCTGTTCCCCGACACGCTGCCGGTCAGCGCGGCCGGCAGCTCGCCGGCCAACGTCACGGAGTTCTGCACCAGCACACCGGCGCCGCCAGCCCACGGAAACGCGAGTGCAGCCACCAGCGCCCCGGCCACCACCACCGCCGACGCCAGCCGCACCAGAACGGCGGACCGCGAACGCCGATATGACCACATTGCTTGGAATCTACGTGTGCTGTGCTCCCCACACGTTTCCGGCAGGTTGCGGTAACGCGAAGAATCGCGTTGAGCGGACGGCTCCGCGGCCTATTCTCCCTGGGCACGGTCAGTGCCCCAGGCGGCGTTCGCGCACCAAGGTGTCGGCACCTGGCTCGGCGCCAGCGAAGGGACAAGGGCAGAATACCGGTGCGAGGCGCCATCACCTTCAGGCCACCGGGGTCACCTCCGACGAGCTCCTGCGCCCGCGGCTCTTGGTCGGAAGGTGGCGGTTACTACCGGAACGGCACTTCGCGTTCTGGCGGTGGTGATTTCGCACCTTCTCCGTGTCGCGACGTTCCAGCAGCATGCACTCCGCGGATTGCGCGATCAGGCGGACCTTCGCGATGTGCCGTTGCAGTGCTAGCTGTACTGACCGGGGAGGTTGATCAAGCGGCTGATGGGTGGGTGGCCGCCGATGCCGGTGTGGGGCCGGTGATGGTTGCAAGTGTGTAGCCAAGCAGGAAAGGCTGCACGGCGGTCGGCTTCGCTGGTGAACAGCTGGGCGAAGGCCCATTCGCTGGTCATGGTGCGGTTGAACCGCTCGACCTTGCCGTTGGTCTGCGGTCGATAGGGCCGGGTCCGCTTCGCGGTGAGACCGAGCTCGGCGCAGGCGCTCGCCCAGTCGCGGCTGCGGTAGCAGCCGCCGTTGTCGGTCAGCACCCGGCGGGCGGGGGACCGATCTAGCGGTGCCGGCCTGGCGACCCAGAATGCGCCAGCCGCCGTTGGCGGGGATGTTGCCCAGCTTCTTCACACCGGCGTGCAGCAGCTCGCGGGGCGCGGCGTGCTCATAGCGGGTGACCTGCCGCTCGATGCGCTCCAGGCGGGAGAGCGGCTGATCCGGCAGCGGCGCAGCACCGCCCCGGCGGTGGCCGGCGCCACCCCGGTCTCGGCCGCGAGACGGACCGCGCCCCGGCGCTTGCACAACCGCAATGAGACGATCCGCCGCGTCGTCGCTGGATTGGTCTTGGCCGGGCTGGAGTGGGGTCGGCTGGACCGGTCGAGCATGCCGGCGGTGCCCTCGGCCCGGTAGCGCTCGGCCCACCGGTCGGCGGTGGTCCAGGCGACGCCGAAGAACTCCGCGGCTCGGCTCTTGAGAGCTCGACTCCGACACGTCGAGGACTCGGGCGGTCAGCTGCACCAAGTGGCCTTCGGCGGCCATCACCGCGATGGCCTCGAACCGCCTTCTGGAGGCACCACCTTCCCCAGTAGCTCGCTGGCCCGCCGGTGCACCGCCAGCTCGGCCTTCAACGGGGCGATCCGCTGCTTGGCCGCCTGCAGCTCCGACTTCTCCGCCGAGGTCAGTCCCGGATCGAGGCCCTTGTCTATGCGGTCCTGCCGGCGCCAGGTGTAGATCGTCTGATCCGAGATGCCCAGCGCCTCGGCCACATCAGCGACCGGCCGCCCGGACTCCACCAGGTCGAGCACCTTGCGAGCTTCCGTCTGTGGTAACCAGCACATGCCCATTGTTTAGGTCCTGCCCGTCTTGTCTTGGTCCCCGCAGCTCTCAGGCCGTCAGAATCTCCGAGGACCGTGCTGAGCGCCCCCGATGGGACGTCGGGGGAAGCGTCTCGACCGGCCCGCTCATCGTGGGATGTGCGCGAGGCGCCGCGCCCCTCCTCGGCTTCCGCGGCGCGGACCCCGTGGCAGTGGTTGATGGCTGTGCTGTCCCTGTTCTGCGGTGCTGTCCTTCGAGGAGTCGGTTGCACTATGGGGCGGTGGGTGCCCACCAGCGACAGCGACAGCCATCCGGGATCGGCGCGGCAACCGAGACCGAGGAGTTCTACGACGCCCTGGCGGCGGAGTACCACCTGCTGTTCCCCGACTGGTGGGCGGCGGCGCAGTGGCACGGCGAGGTCATCGCCGGGGTGCTTGCCGCCCGGGGCGTGCGACCGCCGGCCACGGTGCTCGACTGCACCTGCGGGGTCGGCACGCAGGCGCTGCCGCTGGCCGCGCTGGGATACCGGATGACCGGAACGGACCTGAGCCGGCGCGCCGTCGAGCGGGCCCGGCGGGAGGCGAGGATCCGCGGTCTCCCCGTGACCCTGGGCTGCGCCGACGTCCGCGACCTCCGTGCGGCGGTGACGGGGACCTTTGAGGCGGTCGTGTCCTGCGACAACTCGCTGCCGCACCTGCTGACCGACCCGGACCTCGAGCGCGCGGTGGACGGCATCCGGACCTGCCTGGTCGACGGAGGGGTCCTCGTCGCGAGCATCCGGGACTACGACGACCTGCGGCGGACCCGTCCCGCCGGCGTGCCGATCGCCCTGCACGGCCCACCCGGGTCCCGCCACGGGGCCGGCCAGAGCTGGCGGTGGTCGGAGGACGCCGAGCACCTCGACATCACGCTGTTCACCTTCCAGGAGCGGGCCGCGGGCGACTGGGCGGTGTCGGCCCACGAGACCCGGTACCGCACCCTCCGCCGCGACCGGTTGTCGCACGTGCTGACGCGCCGGGGTTTCGCGTCAGCCGAGTGGCTGCTACCCGAGCAGAGCGGGTACTACCAACCCCTGGTCGTAGCGCTCGCCAACCGCACGAGCCCGCCGGCTGAGGAGCCGCTTCCATGACGGCTGCCTGCGTCGAGCACCACTGCGGAGCAGGGTGACGGCCAGGTCGACGTCAACGGTGCAGCCGTTGCCCTCGGTGCCATGAGGACCCAGACCTCGGGGCCCGAGCGGCGCCCGGGGCCCACAGACCTCCTCGAATCGACTGTCGGACCAAGCGGCCCACTCCGGGCGATCAGGGGGAGGAGGCCCTGGCGCGCCGGGCGGTACTCCCCTTCCCGGCGAGATCGGCGACTCCTAACGTCGGCCCATGACTCGGAAGCCACTGCGGTGCCGGTTCGGGTTTCACTCCTACGTCCAGCGACACCCGGACGGCGAGCGGCCCTCGAGTCCGGACGACAAGATCTGCCGGCGGTGCGGGAAGCGCACGGGCGCCCCGTTCGGGAACGCGCCGTGGGTCTTCCCCGGGTGACGTTCTCGGCGGTGGTGGTGGAGGCGTCAGCGGCTTCTGATATGACCTCTGACGCCGAGGCCGCCTCACCGCCGGATGCGACTTCGAGACCGGTCCGGCGTGCGGAGCCCGAACGTCGCGTGTCCTCCTCGACCCGGCGACGTCCGGCAGACTGATCCCGCTCGACGACAAACCGCCCCTGACCTTCCGGTCCGGGGCGGTTCGTAGTTCTGCGACATCTCCTCGCAATATGCGGAGACCCCCAATGGCGCCCCTTGGCGGGGGCCGTGCAAGCGGCCGGACCGTGGCCCTAAAGCCGCCCTCAGCGACGGTGGGCGATGACATGTTCGGCATTGGCTGACATGCCGACGTCGTGCTCAGCCGTGTGCTCCGCGCGCAGCCGCGCGAGGCTGACCGGGCTGATGTATCACCCGCCCGGGATGCGCCTCCGAGGGATGGGGAGCTGACAGTGCTTGCCCAGCGCTCGCAGAGACGGGAGAAGGCTCGTGGCCACCGTGCGCATCGCGACGTTCAACCTGGAGAACTTCGACGAGACCCACCCGGATGAGCGACCGTCCCTGGAGGAGCGCATCGCGCTGACGCGGCCGCAGATCACGCGGCTGCGGGCCGACATCGCCTACTTCCAGAAGGTCCACGGCCAGGAGCGAAGCGGTCAGCCTCGGGCGCTGCTGGCCCTGCGCAGTCTGCTCCACGGCACCAACCTCGACGGTGCCGAGACGGTCAGCACCGAGACCTCGGACGGAGGCGTCTTCGACGAACGCAACCTGGTGGTGGCCACGCACCACCGAATTACCGACCACGAGCAGATCGCCAACAAGCTCGTGGCCTGGCCGCTGTACAAGCGGCTCACCGCCAACCCGCCAGACGCCCAGGCCCAGCCGATCTCCCTTGAGCGACCCATCCTGCACGTGCAAATCGAGGTCGACGGCGGGTTGCTGCACGTCATCAACGTGCACCTGAAGTCCAAGATCCCCACCGACGTGCCCGGTCAGAAGATCGACAACTTCACCTGGCGCAGCCACTCATCGCTCAGCAAAACGACAGGCAAGGGGCGGGTTTGTGGCAGAGAAGCGGCCTAGCGGGCCAACAGCGGACATCCTTCTTCAGGCCATCGTCTATTATGTTTTAGCCATCAATAAGGATAATGCTCATTTCGCAATGGCGGAGAGACTTCAAGCGAGACACAAGGCGTTCGGAGTTCCGGCGACGATAACATCGGTCATTGTGTCCACGGCAATATTCACCACCCTGCAGGAGGAGGCGGCCCTAGGTTGGAAGATTAGCACCGGCCTGCTCTCCTTAGTGGCCGCGGTGCTGACCGCCCTCCAAACGTTCTTCAACTACGCGTAATTGGCGCAGCAGCATCAAGCCTCGGCGCGGGCCTGGTCTCGTCTGCGTCGTCAGATTGACCAGTTTCGACTCCGCTACGAGTCGGGCGAGGCCGTTAACCACGAAGCTGCCCTCGGTGACCTCGGTTCTATCGCCGAGGAAATGGCACGCATCGAGGAGTCCGAACCCGTCATCTCGGGTTCCGTGTACGACAGCGTCAGAAACCAATTTGTGCCGGGGTGGGCGCTCGACCGGGTGTACCCCTCTGGGTCACCCTCCCTCCGACGCCCCTCCGTATGGGGAGTTCACGGTCGGACGTCGGCCCGTCAACGATCCAGCGGCAGTGACGAGCGCAATCCCAACGCTTGACGCAGCTGCGGATTATTGCGGACTAGGAGGGAGCCACCTGCGCTTGACTGCATGAACGTGGGTGATGTCGTCATCCCGGACATGATTGAAGCCGTGTTCCTGACCTGCGTCGACCTGCGCCAGCAAGTCGCTGACCAGCGGATATTGCGCTGAGCGTGATTGACGGTCGACGGGCGGAAGCGGATGTTCTGCGGACTGTCTGCGGACTCGGGGCGGACTATCGACGGCGTCGAAGGACCGCAGTCGGAAGCGACGCCGCCCCGCAGCCGGCCGAGGATGCCGGCTGCAGCGGGTCGCCGGAAGGGCGCTGACGCGTCCCTAGCGGGATGGGCCTGCGACCTACCCCTCCCCCGGCCCGGCTGCAGTCGGAGGAGGCCGGTTATGCGGAAGCGGCCAGAGGAGTGCGACGGGCCCGAACCAACCATCCGCCGCTGACGTCGCTAGGGAGCGGCAGGCATCTGCTGCGCCAGCCACCGAGCACCGGGGGATCACTCCACGGCACGAACCGCTCAAGATCAGCGGGAGGCGGAGTCGGTGATCGCAGCACACCCCGCCGGGGCGAGGCTCCGCCACAGACCTACTGGACCGTGCGGGTTTGGGTTCGGGTTGCGACGTCTGCCGGCAGGGGCGGGTGCCCAGCCAGCTGTCAACCACGGACCTCCAGTAGTCCTCCAGTAATCCCTCCCGTCCGGGTGAACGCGGTCGGGGCGGCGCCGCTCGCACCTGTGTGGACAACGCGGTCGTCCACAAAAGCCATGGAAGCAGGCCCGTGGTAGCGACCAAGCACGGACGCTGCCGGCACCAACCCGGAGGAGTAGCGATGGGCTGGATGGGTCTGGTCGTCGACGACCAGGAGCATAAGGGCTGGATGGTGCCGCTCGTCGCCGACGGCGGCCAGGGAGCCGGCGCCAGCAGCGCCCGCGGGGTGCTGGTGGCCCGCCGACCCGACGACGGCCCGCGGAACGGCGACCGGGTACGGCTGACCGACCACGACGGCTCGGCCGTCGAGGGCATCTGGCAGGACAGCGCGGTGCTCGGTCACGCCGGGATCGTGCACGCCGACACCGGCGGCTCGCTGCGCTGTCAGGTAATCGAAGTCATTTGCCAAGGGGCTATATGGAATGCTCAGTGTTCCTTGCTGCCGAGCTGATGCACAAATAATGGTTCATTAGCGCCGCCTTGGCGTTGTACTGACGACTCTTCCTCAACTGCCATAAACGTTCAAAGGCCGTCCTCGCTCCTAATGAAACTATGCCCGCCGTTGGGTCGAACCAGTTTGAAATCGATAGTGCCGCCACGACTCCTGCGAGGAAAGACAGTTTCCCCCTCCTGGCTTCTTCAAGGTATCTTGAGCGCCCAACTTTTGATTCAAGGTGGCGCATCTCGTTACGCAGTTCCTCTTGGATGATCCGGAGTTGAGCTTCTTCGTCCAGGAGTGCCTGGTCAGATAGAATCCACACCTTATCTAGCGCTCTCCCTAAAGCTATCCTCCAGTCTGTGAACTCGTCCCCTGACCTTACTGCGAGGATGTCCTTGACGGAAATCTCAAAGTCGGGAAGCGGTAGACTCGAAAGCGTCAGGATCCGTACGCTGTCAAGTAGCCCCGAGAACAAACTCGGACTCTCGGCTCTGGGGTCATTCTTCGGGCCACTTGTCGCGAGGAGTGCTTGTAGAGCCCTAGCGAAATAGCGCCTAGGAAAAAAGTAGTCGGTAGCGAAGCCGTAACTCTCGTTCACGGCTTGCTCATGAGAGAGTATGTCCACGGCCGCATCTATAGGAGCTCGCCTTGTGAACTCATCAACGTGAGCCGGATCGCGGTGGTCCTCAATATCGGTAAAGTCGCCCGCCGCCAGCGTGTCTTCGATAATGGCTTCCTTGAGGCGCACGTCATCAAGCCTGCCGTAGCCGCTGAAGGACGCGGATCTGTTTTCAAGAAGAACTACAGCTCCAGAATTGAGCAGGGGTCGTATGAAGCTTATCCACGACAGATAGTTTGCCACTTGAAGCCGAAGGGGGTGATCCTCCTCTAGTGCATCCTCGGCTAACCTTATCTGATCGGTAATGTACACCAAGGGATTAAGCAGTGCGATGGAGTGGCAATATAGTAGTAAGCGATGTAGTGCGCTTACAGAATCGTCGATCTCTTCTATACTTCGAAGGAAGGCGGCGCCGGTGCCCTCAAGAAGATGGGCCCTATATTTGCCGGGCGGCAAGAGTGCAGTTGGCACGTATGGGCGTAATGTACCTGGGCTTGGCTCAAGTTCAGGCTCTCGGTCGATGTACGCCTCGTGCGCCTCGTAGAGTCTATAAAGTTCTCTTCGGGACAGGCGGAACGAGTTGCTTATAAGATCAGGGCCAAGTTCGTCCTGAAAGGTCTCTTCGATTACGTTGATGATGTTTTCTCGTCCGGCTTGTCCGGTCATACTCAATGGTGACCCCGAGCGCAGCGACCTGCAAGTTCCGGGGCACGATTGCCCTGCGGCCCTCCTGGGTCGAGGAGACTGGTCGATCAAAGCCCAGTCGTGGACAGTTGCAAGGTCCGCTCTCCTTGGGCCCCGCCCGTCTGGCTTCCACAAGATCGGCCTCGTCCCTCATGCCGCCTTCAAGGGCAGGTGGGCCCGTTGGGAGACGTCAAGCCTGCCTCTGGCTCGAGGACCCAGAACTGACCCGGGATGCACGGCTGTGTGCGGCTATGGATTAACCCTGGACTTGACCTGCGACTTCATGGTTGGGCGTTGCCGGCCGACGACGACCGATGCTGGCTGAGTTGCGGACTTCTGCGGACTCTGCGGACTGTGTGCGGACTGGGATGGCGTGATCCGCGGGCCCACCCGAGCCGTCCGGAGGACCAGGCAATCGCTCCACAGCCGGCCGAGGGTGCCGGCTGCAGCGGGTCGCCGGGAGGGCGCTGCATCCCTGCGGGATGGACCTACGGCCCACCCTTCCCCCGGCCCGCTACAGCCGGATTGAAGCCGGTTATGGGGAGCGGCCAGGAGTGTGTGGATGGGCGTCGGGACATCGGCGGCAACTCACCCATCAGCCGCTGATCAGCCTCCCCGGTCACTACAGCTAGCGCTGCACCCGCCAGAGACTCCCGCCTCGCCGCTCCTCCGTCGATGACTCGAGTCGTTCGGGCGGACCGGACCGCGCCAATCCCGGTGACCGTGGTGCGCTCCGCTGCGACCGCAGCGGCGAATGGGTTCGCGACGTGCTCATCGGATCAGGACGCCGTCCGCGCGGGTGATCTGCCACATGTGGCCGTCGGGATCGGCGAACGCGCCGGCGTAGGCATCCGGGCTCTGCGTCTCCGCGAGGTCATCGTCCACCGAGACCGGGCCCCATGTCTGGTTTCCGGGTTTGAAGACGATCTCGGCGCCGGCATCCTGGGCGCGACGCATCAGCTCGCCGACCTCGGCATCGGTATCCAGTCCGATCACGACGAGACACTCATGCGCACTCCGGGGCGATCGTCGCCGACGACCGATCACCCAGCCGAAGCCGACCGCCGGGATCAGCATCACACGCAGACCGACGCTGATTTCGAACTGCAGGGGCTCGGGAAGGCCATCATCACCCGGCTCACCCACCGCCACGAACCCGAGGGCGGTGTAGAAGGCGTGTGATACCGAACGATCCTTGATGGGCAGGCACACAGTCGCTCGGTCTAGTTTCACGATGCCCTCCCCAGGACGGGCTCAGCCTCCTCAACACCGACCCGACAGGCTTCCCAAAGTCATCGCTCAGTCCGCCGTCCTCCTGCGACTGGACCGGCATCCCACCATCCGACGTCCTCGTGAGCTGGCGCTTCGCAAGCCGAACGCGCTACGGCGATGTGCGTGTGGTCCCCGAGGGTGCGGCGACGGCGTCCCGCCGGGATGCGCTTACGGGCAGGGCGGCGCTGGCAGTGCAGTCCAGCTGGCCACCAACATGAGGGCACGGAGAACGACAGCGCCAGCGCAGCAGAATCCGCTCGAGGTTGACTCGTGGCCGTGGGCGGCAGCGCCGCAGGCGATGACCGCTCCGGAAGTCACCCAGCGGCGTCCTTGGCAGCAATGGTGAAAGCGACCCCGGCGGTCACGGTGGCCACGTCACGTTCCGCAGATGTCGACGTACTCGAGGCCAGGGACATAACTTTCCCATTCCCCGCGGCTCAGGCCGCCGTCGGTGGTGGAACAAGCGCGCTCCATGACGTGATCTCGGAGCTCGAAGAGGCCGGAGAGGTTCCACAGCTGCACGGTGCCGTCTTCACCGGCGCTGCCGAGCAGGAACCCGTCAGGAGCGAAGGCCACCAACGTGACCGTGCCGTCGTGGCCGGTCAGTGGAGAACCAAGGGCCATGGGGGCGGTCGGGTCGCTGGTGTTCCACAGCCGCACGGTGCCGTCGTCACCGGCGGAGGCCAGCAACGACCCGTCGGGGGCGAAGGCCACCGACAGGACCGTGCCGTCGTGGCCGCTCAGCGGGCTGCCCAAGGGGGTAGGGGCGGCCGGGTCGCTGGTGTTCCACAGCCGCACCGTGCCGTCGTCACCGGCGGAGGCCAGGATGTTGCCGTCGGGGGCGAAGGCCACCGACAACACCCTGCCCTCGTGATCGGTAAGCGGGCTGCCCCACGGGGCGGGTGCGGCCGGGTCGCTGGTGTTCCACAGCCGCACCGTGCCGTCGTCACCCGCGGAGGCCAGGATGTTGCCGTCGGGAGCAAAGGTCACCGACTGGACCCAGCCGTCGTGGCCGCTCAGCGGGCTGCCCAAGGGGGTGGGGGCGGCCGGGTCGCTGGTGTTCCACAGCCGCACCGTGCCGTCGTCACCGGCGGAGGCCAGGATGTTGCCGTCGGGGGCGAAGGCCACCGCGCGTATATAGCCGTCGTGGCCGGTCAGCGGGGTCCTCAGTG
This sequence comes from Geodermatophilus maliterrae, assembly GCF_041018925.1. Taxonomy (NCBI): domain Bacteria; kingdom Bacillati; phylum Actinomycetota; class Actinomycetes; order Geodermatophilales; family Geodermatophilaceae; genus Geodermatophilus; species Geodermatophilus maliterrae. The sequence continues at coordinate 3,697 of NZ_JBFNXQ010000021.1, read as the reverse complement.
GGGTGGGGGCGGTCGGGTCGCGGGTGTCCCACAGCCGCACGATGCCGTCTTCACCGGCAGCTCCCAGGGGCACCTGCTGGCCTATGTCGGTGCCTTCGGCAGGGACGGCGCCGATGGAGGCCAGCAGGGACCCGTCGGGAGTGAAGGCCACGTCCCAGGCCCCGTTCCGATCGGTAATTGGGCTGCCCAAGGAGGTGGGTGCTGTCGGGTCCCTGGTATCCCACAGCCGCACGGTGCCGTCGGCGCCGGCGGAGCCCAGCAACGACCGGTCGGATGCGAAGGCCATCGACAGGACCCCGCCGAAGTTGGAGCCGGTCAGCGGGGTGCCTAGGGGAGTGGGTGCGGCCGGGTCGGTGGTGTTCCAGAGGCGGATGGCGCCGTCCACGCCGGCGGAGGCCAAGGTGTTCCCGTCGGAGGCGAAGGCCAGCGCGTTGACCCAGTCGTCATGGCCGGTAAGCGGGGTACTCAGGGGGGCAGGTGCGGCCGGGTCAGTGGTGGTCCACAACCGCACGGTGCCGTCCTCGCCGGACGAAGCCAGCAGGGGCTCATCGGAGGCGAAGGCCACCGACTGGACCGCGCCGTCGTGGCCGGTCAGCGGGGAACCGAGAGGCACGGGTGCGGCCGGATCGGTGAGGTCCCACAGCCGAACGGTGCCGTCGACCCCGGCCGAAGCGAGCAGGGACCCGTCGGCGGTGAACGCCACCTCGCCGATCCCGCCGTCCTGGGCGGTCAGCGGGGAACCGAGAGGCACGGGTGCGGCCGGATCGGTGAGGTCCCACAGCCGCACGGTGCCGTCGACCCCGGCCGAAGCGAGCAGAGACCCGTCGGGGGCAAAGGCCACCGACTCGACCCCGTCCGTGTGGCCGGTCAGCGGGGAACCGAGGAGCATGGGTGCGGCCGGATCGGTGAGGTCCCACAGCCGAACGGCGCCGTCATAGCCGGCCGAGGCCAGCACGAACTCGTCGGGCGCGAACGCCACCGACCTGACCTGGTCAGTGTGGTCGGTAAGTGGACTGCCGAGGAGGGTCGGGGCGGCTGGGTCGCTGGTCTTCCAGAGCCGCACGGTGCCGTCTTCACCGGCGGAGGCCAGCAACGACCCGTCGGGGGCGAACGCCACCGACAACACCCTGCCCTCGTGACCGGTCAGCGGGATGCCCAAAGGAGTGGGTGTGGCCGTATGGCTGGTGGTCCACAGCCGTACGGTGCCGTCCTCGCCGGCCGAGGCCAGCACAGGCTCGTCGGGTGCGAAGGCCACCGCCAGGACCCCGCCGTCATGGCCGGTCAGGGTCCCCCTGTACCGACTCGTGAGCAGGTTGCTGACCAGTGCCGATCGGGTCTCCGGGCCGGAACGGATGCGGACAGCGGCTTCACTGAGCCGCAGCGCCGTTCGGGGGTCTTCACCGAGAAGGGCTTCAGCCTGCGCGAGGAGCTGGCGGGCGGTGGCGATCCGTGCCTGTTCCTCTGCGGCGCGCTGTTGCTCCTGAGCGGCTCGTTGCTGGCTGAAGGCGAAGATGCTGGCGCTGACGGCCAGGAGGAGCAGCACTGTCAGCGTCGCGACCGCAAAGCGCACCCAGCGGATCGTTCGCCGGTGCTGGTGGACGTCCTCGCCGATCAGCTCGTCCTTGGAGCGACGGTGCAGCGGCGCCGCGACGTCCGCGATCGAGTTTCGGAATTGCGGGTTGTGCAGGGACACGTCCTCCTCGGCCCGCGCCCAGCGCAGGTCGATATGGCGGGGCTCCTCGGTGAAGACTCCGCGCAGTGATGGCGGCAGGGCCGTGGTCCGGCTCCAATCGAAGTCCCCGAGCTCGTTGTCCCAGACCAGCTCGCCGTCGGTGAGCACGATGAGGAACGTCGCCGGCGACTTGTGTTGCACCCAGTAGGCGATCTCGCGGCCGACCCAAGGTGAACGGGCCGCCTCAGGAGAGGCGAGCAGAATGAAGAAATGCGAGTTTGAGAGCGCCTGCTCGATGGAGGACCACAACCCGGGATTGGCCGACAGACTGGCCTCGTCACGAAACACCCGCAGCGCCCGCAGCCGAAGGAAGGGCCGAGCGAATCGATGAAGTCCCCTCTGCAGGGCCGGAGCAAGCCTGCCGTCGGCGGCGTGACTGTAAGAGATGAACGCCGCATACGCGCCGCCGGTCGCCCCCTCCATCCAGCGCTCCGCACGCCGCCGTGGCGGCCTGAGTAGCCCGATCGTCATGTGTTCACCTCACCGCCCCAGCAGCCTGACTCCCCGAGGTCCGAGACCTCTTCTTCGCCGATCCGCCAGCGCGCACCCCGGGTCGAGCCCGCTCGGCCTTCGAACCGACGCATTTGTGGACCTCACTTGCCACTGCAGCTCCCTGATCCATTCGCCGGCGGCGACCGGCTGCACCGAGGCCCATGAGGATGGGCGGGCCTGATCGCGGATGACGCCGTTTACTGCTGTGACGGGGTACCGATGGTGGAGGAGATGGCGGCCGAACGCCGGCCGCCATCTCCTCGGATCGCTGCGGTGGCCAGATTGACACGCGCTCGGTGGCGCCCCGCCTGCAACCTATGGTTGGCCCGGCGTCCCGGGCGGCAGTCCCGCCCGCAGACCTCCCCCTCCCCCGGTGCCCGGCGAATTAGGTGACCGCAGCGCGTGGTGAAGAAGCGGCAGCGAATCCCTCAGTAGGTGACTCGGCAGTAATCCGCGTCCTGCACCAAGCCATCGGCGAACGCCTGCGCTCTCTCCTCACGGGTGCCATGGGTACCAGGATCGAACCACTGCCCCGAGCCGTTCTCGAAGAACCAGGTAGCAATGGCCTCAGCATCGCCGTCTTCCAGGATGATGGCTTCTGCCATCACGGAATCCGCCAGGAACACGCCCGCCAAGCAGTCCGCGTTAAGCTCCTTCTGATATGCCGGTGACCACGTGTCCACGCCGGGTTGCTGTTCCTGCCAGGTGTCCTGGACGGCGTGCCCCCACTCATGTGCCAGGACGAGGAACGTGATCGCGTCGCCCGGGAACCGCTCGAGGTAGCTCGTGAACCAATCGAGGTCGAAGGCCACGTACTCGTCGCTGTCTACCGGGCAGTAGTACGCGTTCTCGGCCCCGTTTTCGTATCCCCCTCCGCACAAGGCGTTGTTCGAGCCCTGGTACCACTCGAACCGGTCGGGCGTGTCGAAGCTCAACTCATACAGCCCCGCCAATTCCTGCGTCCAGTAGTCATTCAGTAGTCCCTCTAAGGCCGCCGCGTCGTTGAGCACCCTGGTAGCTGGGTCCTCCTGAACCTCCGCGGTGGCGGCACCAGCCCCATTCGCGGCAACCGTGTAACTCAGCAGAACCAGGAGAACCGCCGTCGTCACGACGACGCGCCTTGCCCGGATAACGTGGTACATCGACTCCTCCCATCGGTGGGTGAGCGAGGAACGGTGTGAGCGACGCCGCCCGTCATGCCGGTCACTCATCCGGGGTTCGACCTTCTGGTGACCGGCATCGCAAGAGAGGCGTGAATCGGCGGCCCTGATACGACGGGACCAGCCGCGAGTCTTGAACCTCACCGACCCGACGCCGCCCACCGCCTCGAGGCGCCGGCCCACGCAGCTTCCGCCTCTGCCGTCGCGTGCTCTGCCGCCGTGACGTCCTCCGCAGCTGAATCGACCGCCAGCGCCGAGGCCGGCGTCCGCTGACAAACTCGATTGCCGTAGGCGGCCAACATGGAGGGATGGC
>NZ_JBFNXQ010000209.1:0-1210 GCF_041018925.1 Geodermatophilus maliterrae | reverse complement strand
ATCTCGCCGTTCAAGCGTCGGTGGTTGAACCAGTCGATGTATTCGGCGACGGCGATCTCGAGGTCGTCGATGCCCTTCCAGGGACCGCGGTTGCGGACCAGCTCGGCCTTGAACAACGAGTTGAACGCCTCGGCCAGCGCATTGTCATAGCTGCCCCCCGGGGGACCCGATCGAGGCGACGGCGCCGGCCTCGGCAAGGCGTTGGGTGTAGCGCACGGCGACGTATTGCGATCCTTTGTCCGAGTGATGGACCAGGCCACTCACGTCCCGGCCGGCGCGTCGGCGGGTCCAGATGCCCATCTCCAGGGCGTCGAGGGCCAGATCGGTGCGCAGCGACTTCCAGAGTTGCCAGCCGACCACCCGGCGGGAGTAGACGTCGATGACGAAGGCGGCGTAGACCCAGCCGGAGAAGGTGCGGCCGTAGGTGATGTCGGCAACCCACAGCTGGTCCGGCCCGGTCGCGGTGAAAGCCCGCTCGACCAGGTCCGGGCGCAGCTCAGGAGCCGATCCCGGGATCGTGGTCCGCGGACCCTTCGCCCGCGTGAGGCCGCGGAGCCCCGCGGAGCGCATCAGCCGCTCGACGGTGCACCGAGCCACCGGATGGCCCTGCCGGCGCAGCTGCGCGTGGACCTTGCGTGCGCCGTAGACCCCGAAGTTCTCGACGTGCACCCGCTCGATCGACGCCGTCGTCGCCGCGTCGGTGACCGACCGCGCCGACGGTGGCCGGGTCCGGTGCGCGTAGTAGGTGCTCGGGGCGATCTTCGCGCCGGCCTCGGTGAGGACGTGGCAGATCGGCTCGACCCCGTGCTCGAGCTGGTGAGCGTCGATGAAGGCGACGATCAGCGGGAGGGGCGGTCGAGCTCCGCCGCGAAGAAAGCTGACGCGCTCTTCAGGATCGCGTTGGCCCGGCGCAGCTCCCGCACCTCACGTTCCAGCTCGGCCAGCCGGGTGGCGTCATCGGTCGTCGTGCCCGGTCGGTGACCGGCGTCGATCTCGGCCTGGATGACCCAGTTGCGCAGCGTCTCCGGGCTGATGCCCAGCTGCTCGCCGATCCGCTTCAACGCCCCGGACCGGGTGACCGGGTCACGCCGGGCGTCGACCGCCATCCGGGTCGTCCGCTCCCGCAGCTCGTCGGGGTACTTCCTCGGTGCCGCCATGACTCTCATCCTCACGTGGATTGAGAGCCTCCATCAGACCCGGGGCGGGACAG
>NZ_JBFNXQ010000208.1:0-1341 GCF_041018925.1 Geodermatophilus maliterrae | reverse complement strand
TGTCGCGCGTCAGACTTCCTGGCAGGGCCCGTTGCTTGCGGGTCTGACCTGGCAAGGAGTCTGATCGTTCATGGCGAGACCGCCGGTGTTCCCGGCCGAGGAGAAGGTCCGGATCGTGCTGTCGATCCTGGCCGGTGAGGTCACCGTCGCCGAGGCCGCCCGGCGGGCGAAGCTGTCCGAGCAGTCGGTCGGCAACTGGAAGCGCCAGTTCCTGGAGTCCGGTCGGGCCGGCCTGGTGGCCGGCAAGTCCGGGCCCTCGACCCGGGAGGCGCAGCTGGAGGCTGAGGTCAGCGAGCTGACCCAGGCTCTCGGTGAGGCCGCCGTCGAGCTGCGGGTGTGGAAGAAGTCCGCCGAGGGTCGCCTGGGCCCTTCGCGGACCTCGAGGTGATCCGCGTCGAGGCGGGCATGCCGACCACGAGGTTCTGCGCGTTGATCGGCGTGCCCGAACGGACCTGGCGCCGCCGTCAGGCCCGCGCCCGGGCCGCCCGGCCGGCGCGGGGCCCGTGGCCGCGGCCGGCCCGCGAGCGGGTCCGCGCCGCCGCCCGCCGGCATGCGCTGGCCCATCCCGCGTGGGGGCATCGGAAGGTGTGGGCGATGTGCCGCCACGACGGCCACCGGGTCTCCCAGGCCACCGTGCTGCGCCTGCTGCGCGATGAAGGCCTGCTGCTGGAGGCCAACTACCAGCGCGAACGCCGCCAGCTCGCGGCCCGCCGCAAGGCCGCGTTCGCCACCGAGCCGACCGGGCCTAACCAGGTGTGGCAGCTGGACTTCTCCGAGTTCGAGACCACCGCCGGCGGCACCTGGCGGCTGGCCGGCTGCCGGGACTACTGGAGCAAGTACGAGCTGGGCTGGCACATCGCCCCGACGGCCAACCAGCACGACGCGATCGCCGCGGTCGAGCTGGCGCTCACCGAGGCCGCCCGCCTGGCCGGGCGGCCGTTGGTCAACCTGGCCGAGCACGACGAGCAGGGCAACGTGATTCCGCTGGTGACGATCGTGACCGACAACGGCGGGCCGTTCCGGTCATTTCGGTTCGAGGCGTTCATTGCCACCCACCCCGAGCTGCGGCACGTGCGCACCCGCGTGAAGACCCCGGGCCAGAACGGCTCACGCGAACGCGGGTTCGGCTCGCTGAAGTACGAGAAGCTGTTCCTCGAAGAGATCCCCGACGCCCTGGACCTGGTCGCCCACGCCGAGGACTACCGGGTCGAGTACAACACCGTCCGCCCGCACGAGGCCCTGGCCTGGAACCGCCCGCTCGACGTTCACCTGGGTCTGGCCGACCCGGTGATCCCCAACTTTCCCGAGACCGAAGATCTGCCAGCTGCTTGACGCGGGACA
>NZ_JBFNXQ010000207.1:0-1357 GCF_041018925.1 Geodermatophilus maliterrae | reverse complement strand
CACGGCGGCGGCGCCGTGCTCGTCGACGAGCGCGCCGGTGACGAAGCGGTCCAGGGTGAACGGCGCCACGTAGGGGTGCGGCTCGCCGTTCGCGATGGTGTCCGCCAGGCACCAGCCGATGCCGGGGGTGGCCTTGAACCCACCGGTCCCCCAGCCGCAGTTGAGGTAGACGTTGTCGTAGGGCGTGCGCCCCACGATCGGGGAGGCATCGGGGCTGGTGTCGACGATCCCGGCCCAGGTGCGCAGCAGGTGCGCGCGGGCGAAGACGGGGAACAGCTCGACGGCGGCGGCCATCTGCCGCTCGATGATGGAGAAGGCGCCGCGCTGGCCGTAGCCGTTGTAGGAGTCGACCCCGGCACCCATCACCAGCTCACCCTTGTGCGCCTGGGAGACGTAGACGTGCACCGCGTTGGACATCACCACCGTGGGGTGCACCGGCTCCAGCAGCTCGGAGACCAGCGCCTGCAGCGGATGGCTCTGCACCGGCACCCGGAAGCCGAGCATGTCGGTGAGCACCGAGGTGTGCCCGGCCGCGCACAGCGCCACCGTGCCCGCGGCGATGGTGCCCCGCGTGGTGCGCACCCCGGTGACCCGGTCACCGGCGGTGGTGAACCCGGTGACCTCGCAGTCCTGGATCAGGTCGATGCCGGCCTCGTTCGCCCGGCGGGCGAGGCCCCAGGCCACGTAGTCGTGCTTGGCGATGCCCGCCCGCGGCTGGAAGGTCGCCCCCAGCACCGGATAGCGGATGTCGGCCGAGGTGTTGACGATCGGGCAGATCTTGGCCACCTCGTCGGGCTCGACCCACTCGGCGTCGACACCGTTGAGCGTGTTGGCCTCCACCCGCCGCACGCTGTCGCGCACGTCCTGCAGCGTGTGCGCCAGGTTGAGCACGCCGCGCTGGCTGAACAGGATCGGATAGCCGAGGTCCTCCTCCAGCCCCTCCCACAGCTTCAGGCTGTGCTCGTAGATCGCCGAGCTCTCGTCCCACAGGTAGTTCGACCGGATGATCGTGGTGTTGCGGGCCATGTTCCCCCCGCCCAGCCAGCCCTTCTCCAGCACCGCCACGTTCGTGATGCCGTGGTTCTTGGCCAGGTAGTGCGCGGTGGCCAGACCGTGCCCGCCACCGCCGACGATCACCACGTCGTAGGAGGCCTTCGGCTCCACGTCACGCCACAGGAAGTCCGGGTGCTCGGGCAGGCCGGCACCGGGGGGTCGCGGGCTCATCGGCCGGCCTCCGTCAGCTCGGGGTACAGCGGGTGGCGGCCGGCCAGGCGGGTGACCCGCTCGCGCAGCCCGGCGAGCTGCTCCTCGCTCACCGCGGGCCGCAGCGCAGCGGCGATCACGTCGGCGACCTCGG
>NZ_JBFNXQ010000206.1:0-1386 GCF_041018925.1 Geodermatophilus maliterrae | reverse complement strand
CGAAGTCCTCGGCGTCGAAGCCGCGGGCGGCCAGCGCCGGGGTGCCGATGCGCACCCCCGAGCTGACCATCGGCGGGCGGGGGTCGAAGGGCACCGCGTTGCGGTTGACCGTGATGCCGACGGCGTGCAGCCGGTCCTCGGCCTGCCGGCCGTCCAGCTCCGATGCGCGGAGATCCACCAGGACGAGGTGGACGTCGGTACCGCCGCTGACCACGTCGATGCCGGCCTCGCGGGAGTCGGGGGCCAACAGCCGCTCGGCCAGCAGCCGCGCGCCGGCGAGGGTGCGCTCCTGGCGCTCGCGGAAGGCCGGCTCACCGGCCAGCTTGAACGCCACCGCCTTGGCCGCGATGACGTGCTCGAGCGGGCCGCCCTGCTGGCCGGGGAACACCGAGGAGTTGAACTTCTTGGCGAGGTCGGCCGTGGCCAGGATGACCCCGCCACGGGGACCGCCGAGGGTCTTGTGGGTGGTCGAGGTGACCACGTGCGCGTGCGGCACCGGGGAGGGGTGCAGCCCGGCGGCGACCAGCCCGGCGAAGTGCGCCATGTCGACCATCAGGTACGCGCCGACCTCGTCGGCGATCCGGCGGAACCCGGCGAAGTCCAGGTGCCGGGGGTAGGCCGACCAGCCGGCGACGATGAGCTTGGGTCGCCGCTCGTGCGCCAGCTGCTCGACCTCGGCCATGTCCACGAGGTGGTCGTCGGCCCGCACGTGGTAGGCGGCGACGTCGTAGAGCTTGCCCGAGAAGTTCAGCTTCATGCCGTGGGTCAGGTGGCCGCCGTGCGCCAGGTCCAGACCCAGGATCGTGTCGCCGGGCTGCAGGAGGGCGGACATCGCCGCGGCGTTGGCCTGGGCACCCGAGTGCGGCTGCACGTTGGCGTACTCGGCGCCGAACAGCGCCGTCAGCCGGTCGATGGCCAGCTGCTCGATCACGTCGACGTGCTCGCAGCCGCCGTAGTACCGCCGGCCCGGGTAGCCCTCGGCGTACTTGTTCGTCAGCACCGAGCCCTGGGCCTGCATCACGGCGACGGGCGCGAAGTTCTCGCTGGCGATCATCTCCAGCGTGGTCTGCTGCCGGGTCAGCTCCGCGGAGATCGCGTCGTGGACCTCCGGATCGGTGTCCGCCAGCGATCGGTTGAGGACGCGGTCCGGAACGGCCGGGGCCTGGAGAGCTCCTTCGATCTGGATGACCATGCCGGAGTCCCTTCTGTCATAAGATGAACTCAAGGACTGGTATATCAGTCGTCCAACACTGTAGGGTGAGTGTCGAGCAGGGTCAAGGGGCGCCGACGACGCGATGTGTCGCTGACTCCCACCACCGTCGGCGCCCATCCCCGCGGGACCCCGATGCGGCCCCGCCCACATCCCCACGGAAGGAGCCCCAACGC
>NZ_JBFNXQ010000205.1:0-1404 GCF_041018925.1 Geodermatophilus maliterrae | reverse complement strand
TACTGCAACGGCAGTTGTGCGTGTCGCTGTCGGGATCGGCGGAGGGCTGGTAGCAGCGTGGGCCGATGCGCTGCGATGGCCTGGTGGCCGAGGTGCAGGACTGGGCGGCGGGCCTGGAGGAGGTGCACGCCCGGATCGCCGGGGCGTTCGCCCGCGCGGAGCCGCGGGCGCGGGTGCTGGCCTATCTGCGCGGCCTGCTCGGCCAGTTGGAGCGCAAGAACGGCTGGACGCTGGCCGAGGCCGCCGGCGAGGTTTCGCCGGACGGCATGCAGCGGCTGCTGCGCACCGCGGACTGGGACGCCGACACCGTGCGCGACCAGCTGCGCTCCTACGTGGTCGAGCGGCTCGGCCCCGGCGGAGTGCTCATCGTGGACGAGACCGGGTTCGTCAAGAAGGGCACCCGCTCGGCCGGGGTGGCCCGGCAGTACACCGGCACCATCGGCAAGATCGATAACTGCCAGGTCGGGGTCTTTCTGGCCTACGCCGCCCCGGCCGGTCGGGCGCTGATCGACCGCGAGCTCTATCTGCCGCGGGCCTGGACCGACGACCGGGACCACGCTCGCGCGGCCGGCATCGGCGACGAGGTCGGGTTCGCCACCAAGCCGGAGTTGGCCCGCCGCATGCTGCAGCGCGCCCTTGACGCCGGAGTGCCGGCCGGCTGGGTGACCGCCGATGAGGTCTATGGGCAGGACAAGCGGCTGCGGGTCTGGTGCGAGCAGCACGGCTTGCCCTACGTGCTGGCCACCCGCAGCACCGACACGGTGGCCACCGTGGACTGGCGGCAGCGCCGGGTGCGCGCGCTGATCGCCGAGCTGCCCGAGTCGGCCTGGCAGCGGTGCTCGGCCGGTGCCGGTGCGCACGGGCTGCGGCTTTATGACTGGGTGCGGATCGAGTTGCTGGCCGGGTTCGATCCCAGCTGGGCCCGTTGGGTGTTGGCCCGCCGGACCATCTCGACAGGCTCTGACGAGCCGGCCGAGCTGGCCTTCTACGTCTGCGCCGGCCCGACCGGCACCACCCTTGAGCAGCTGGTTGCCGTGGCCGGTGGGCGCTGGCGCATTGAGGAGTGCTTCCAGGCCGCCAAGAACGAGGCCGGGCTGGGCTCCTACCAGGTGCGGGACTACACCGCCTGGTATCGGCACATCACCCTGGCGATGCTCGCGCACGCCTATCTGTCCGCCACCCGCGCCACCGCGGAAAAGGGGGGTCTGCAGCTGGAACCGCGCAGCTCATCGCGCTGACCGTGCCCGAACTGCGGCGCCTGCTCAACGGCCTCGTTCGCAGACCGCGGCCCGACCTGAACCATGCCGCGGACTGGTCGTGGTGGCGCCGACGACGCCAGGCCCAGGCCCGTGCCGCCCACTACCGAGCCCGCGGACAGGCCCCGCCATAACTGCCGTTGCAGTA